>JALYWZ010000793.1 GCA_030852505.1 Myxococcota bacterium
CGTGAGCACTCTGAAGGGTTATTCGCGCTCGTGCCGGCGCCCAAACGGCCCGGCAGCGCGAGCACGCCGCGGCACGAGCTGTTCGTGTCGGTGCGCGCGGCGTTCGGCGAGCGCGCGGCTCTGGGCATGTACCGGCACAAGGACGGCTTCGACGCCGAGCGCTTGCACTGGGCCGAGGCGAGCTCTTCGCGTTATGGGCTGCCGATCGCGGCCAGCGCGCGCCCGCTGTATCACGACGCCTCGCGCAAGGCGCTGGCCGACGTCGTGTATTGCATCCGCAACGGCACGACGCTCGATCGCGCAGGGACCGCGCTCTCGGCCAACACCGAGGCGCACCTGCGCTCGGAGCGCGAGATGCTCGAGCTGTTCCGCGATCGCACGGGCTTCGTCGAGCTCAGCGGAGAAATCGCGGAACGCCTCGAGTTTTCGCTGGGCGAGCTCAACTACCGCTTCCCCTGCGAAATCGCCGCGGGCGAGAGCGCGGACGAGAAGCTGCGCGAGCTCACGTTCGCGGGCGTGAAGGAGCGTTATCCGGGCGGGGCGCCGCCGAAGGTGCTCGAGCAAATCGAGAAAGAGCTGGCACTGATCCGCACCATCGACGTCGCGCCGTATTTTTTGAGCACCTGGGAAATCGTGCAGATCGCGCGGCGGCGGCGGATCCTGTGTCAGGGGCGGGGTAGCGCCGCCAACAGCGCGGTTTGCTATGCGCTCGGCATCACCGCCGTCGATCCGGCGCGCTCGAGCCTGCTCTTCGAGCGCTTCTTGAGCGTGGAGCGCCGCGAGCCGCCCGACATCGACATCGACTTCGAGCACGAGCGGCGTGAAGAGGTGATCCAGGAGATCTACGAGCGCTACGGCCGCGAGCGCGCTGCCATGGTCTCGGAGGTGATCTGTTACCGCGGGCGGAGCGCGCTGCGTGAAGTGGGAAAAGCCTTCGGTTTGTCGCTCGAGATGATCGAACAGCTGTCCTCGACGATCGGGCACTGGGACGAGGCCGAGCAGTCGCGAGGCAGGCTGCGGGAGATGGGCTTCGATCCCGAGGACGCGCGGCTCGGGCGGATCCTGGAGCTTGCCCAACAGCTCCAGGGGTTTCCGCGGCATCTGTCGATTCACGTCGGCGGCTTCGTGCTGTCGGCCACGGCGCTCGACGAGGTGGCGCCCGTCGAGCCGGCGCGCATGCCGGGGCGCACGGTCGTGCCCTGGGACAAGGACGACCTCGACGCGCTCCGGTTCTTCAAGGTCGATGTGCTCGGGCTCGGCATGTTGACGGCGATCCGCAAGGCCCTGGCGTTGATCCACGAGGACGGCGGGCTCGGCGCGAAGCCGGGAGAAGAGTTCGATCCGCTCGACGTCGTGGTGCGCATCCCGCCCGAAAACCAGCAGGTGTACGAGAGCCTGGCGCGCGCCGACACGGTCGGCGTGTTCCAGATCGAGAGCCGCGCGCAAATGGCGATGCTGCCGCGCCTGCGGCCGAAGTCGTACTACGACCTCGTGATCGAGGTGGCGATCGTGCGGCCGGGCCCGATCCAAGGCGGCATGGTGCACCCGTACCTGCGCCGCCGGAACAAGCAGGAAGAAGTGGTGATGCCGCACCCGGAGCTCGCGTCGATCCTGAAGCGGACGCTCGGGGTGCCGCTCTTTCAAGAGCAGGTCATGCAGATCGCGATCACCGGGGCTGGCTACACGGGCGGGGAGGCCGATCAGCTGCGGCGCGACATGGCGGCATGGCGCAGGAACGGCAAGCTGATGCGGCACCGCGAGCGGCTGCTCGAGGGTTTTGCGAAGAAGGGCATCGCGCGGGAGTTCGGCGAGGCGCTGTTCGAGCAGATCAAGGGCTTCGGCGACTACGGCTTCCCCGAGTCGCACGCGGCGTCTTTCGCCCTGCTCGTGTACGCCTCGGCCTGGGAGAAGCGACACTACCCGGCGCATTTTGCGTGCGCGCTGCTCAACTCCCAGCCGATGGGCTTCTATTCACCGTCCACGATCTTGGGGGATGCGCGGCGCCATGGAGTGGCCGTACGCGACGTCGACATCGCGCACAGCAACTGGGACTCGACGCTCGAGCGGTGCCAGCCGGATCCGCGAGCGGGTGTCACGGTGGACCGCGCGATCCGCGTCGGGTTCCGGCTCGTGAAAGGCATCGGTGAGGCGAGCGGGCGGCGCATCGAAGCCGCGCGCAAAGAGTGGCGCTTCTCCGACATCGACGACGTGGCCCGGCGCGCCGCGCTCCAGAAGAACGAGATCGAGGCCCTGGCCGAGGCAGGCGCGTTCGAGTCGCTGGTGCGCGGCCGGCGGCAAGCCCTGTGGGTGAGCCGCGCGCCGCGGCTTTCGGGCTTGTTCCAAGACCAGAGCTGGCAGGAGCCGGCGCCGCAATTGCCGGCGCTCCGCCCCGAGCAGAGCGTGTTGCTCGATTACCGGAGAAAAGGGCTGAGCGTCGATCGGCACCCGATGGCGCTGCTGCGCCCGAAGCTCGCAGGGCGTGGCGTGCGGAGCGCCTCCGAGCTTCAGAAGTTGCCGCCGGAGCGGCGCGTGCGCGCGGCGGGGGTGGTGATCTGCCGGCAACAGCCAGCGACCGCCAGTGGCGTGGTGTTCATGACGTTGGAAGACGAGTCCGGCTTCATCAATCTGGTCTTGTTTCGGCGGGTGTTCGAGCAGTTCCGGCTTCCGGCCGTGCACTCTTCGATCTTGCTCGTCGAGGGCAAGCTGGAGCACGCCGATCCCGAGCTCGAGCGAGACGGGAGCGAGACGGTCGTGCACGTCGTCGTCGATCACCTCGAGCGTCTGGATGTTCCCGGGCGCGACATCGGTAAGGTGTCGCGCGACTTTCATTGAGTCGCCCCGCGAGAGCGCGCAACTCGACGCGCGCGTGACCGACAGCTCGGGCATGCAACAGCGCATCTGGATTTCGCTCGTGAGTTTCGGTGTCGTCACTCGAGTCATCGTCGGTTGCGGCGAGCCCGCGCTCGACGAGCTCAATCGACCTCCACCTTCGCCCGAAGCCGGCGGCGCGTTCGCCGTCGCGAGCGGGAGCCGCGCCAAGGGCGGCAGCGCGGGCACGAAGGCGACTGG
>JALYWZ010000188.1 GCA_030852505.1 Myxococcota bacterium
GCCGTGAGCGGCGCGGCGCGCGTCTCGGCGCTCTACGTATACCCGGTCAAGGCCTGCCGCGGCATCCGCGTCGACTCGGCGCGGATCGTCGCGCGCGGCTTCGCCCACGATCGGCGCTACATGATCGTGGACCCGAGCGGCCGCTTCCTGACCCAGCGCGAGCTGCCCGAGCTCGCGCTCGTGACCACGACCATCGAGCACGACTCGATCGTGCTCCGGCGCGCCGGGCATCCCGATTGTGCGCTGCCGCTCGAACACGCGTTCGGTGACGAGCTCGAGGTGAGCGTTTGGGGTCACACCGGCCCCGGGCTGCGACACGAAGCCGGCAGCGCCTGGCTCAGCGCCGTGCTCTCGCGGCCGGTCGCTCTCGTGTTCATGCCCGAGAGTCACCGCCGCCAGGTGAACCCCGAGCGCGCCCGCCCGGGGGACCTCGTGAGCTTCGCCGACGGCTACCCGTTGCTCGTCATCTCCGAGGCGTCCCTGGCCGATCTGAATTCTCGACTCCAGACGCCGCTCGTGATGGAGCGATTTCGCCCGAACATCGTCCTGAGCGGGGTCCCGGCGTTCGCGGAAGATAGCTTTCGCCAGATCCGCTTCGGCGCGATCGGATTGCGAGGGGTGAAGCGCTGCGATCGCTGCGTCGTCACGACCGTGGATCCCGAAACCGGTGTGCGCGGGCAGGAGCCTCTGCGAACGCTCGCCACTTATCGCCGCGAAGACGGCAAGGTGTGGTTCGGGATGAACCTGATCCACGACAACGAAGGCACGCTTTCAGTCGGCGATCTCGTGCACCCCGCGTGACTCGTCACGCTGCAAAGTCGTGGGGGCATGTAGGAGCCGCGCACCCCTGAAGTAAAGCGAACCACGGCCGTTCACGAAGACGCGTTGCCTTGCGCCACACTCGCCGCTCGTCGAACTAAAGTGTGCGCAGAGCTTGAGAATAACTCCGGCGTGCTAAGGTGAATCCTGCGCGCGCGTTCGACACGCGGCATGAGCAACGATGAGCTCCCACTGGGTCAGGTTTCAAGACATGAGATTCCCCCTGCGGTTGGGGGAAACACTGATCGGCCGTAGCCCGTACTGTTCGATCGTCATCAACGACGGCCTCGTGTCGCGGCAGCACGCGGCGATCCGCGTCACGCGCGAGGGGATGCAGATCGAGGATCTGGGTAGCCGCAACGGCACCTTCGTGAACCGGCAGCGCGTCAGCGGTACCCAGGTGCTTTCGCCCGGCGACCGGATCGAGATCGGCGGGCACCCGATCGAGATCGAGCTCGACTCCCGCGAGGACCGCCCGCACCGCGAGACCCTGGCCGTCACGGCCGAGCATCAAGCGCAGCCCACCGACCTCGACGACACGCTCGACACCCTGACCGAGCCGCACCGGCCACCCGCATACGGCACGGCCCGCCGCTAGCCTTCCCGACTGCTAGGTTCGGGGGATGTTCGGAAGGACGCGGCTAGACCCGCTCGCATTCGCCGGCCTTCTGCTCGCTGCCTGCGCAGCGCAGCCGAGGCACGGAACCATCACCTCGATGTCCGTAGCGAAGAGCCACGACTTCAAGGCCTGCGAGCACCGGGTGCCCGAAGAGGTCTGCGTCCGCTGCCACCCGGAACGCGCCGCGAGCTTCAAGCAAAAGAAGGACTGGTGCGCGGAACACGAGGTCCCCGAGTCGCAGTGCCTCGAGTGCCACCCGGACCTCGACTTCTCCCCGCCGAAGCAACCGCCGCCGAGCGCCGACATCGTCCAGCTCGTGAGCGACGGCAGTGATTTGCCCGCGCTCGAACCGCACCTCGTCGCAAACAAGGTGACGGTCTTCGACTTTCACGCCACCTGGTGCCCGCCGTGCCGAAAAGTCGACGAACACCTGTATCCGATCCTGGCTCAGCGCTCGGATCTCGCCGTGCGCAAGATCGACATCGGCTCCTGGGACACGCCGGTGGCCGCACGCTGGCTGCGAGAAGTGCCCGAGCTACCGTATCTGGTGATCTACGACAAGCAGGGCAAGCGCGTGGCAGCCATCGCGGGAGCAGAGCTAGAAGAGCTCGACCGCGTGCTCGCCGAGGCCAGCCGTTGAAGTACGGCGCGCTGCTCGCGTCGCTGGCGCTCGCAGCCATTCCCCGTGTCGCGGACGCCTGCGCCGGTTGTCGCAACCCGTCGCTCGCCGTGACACGCGGCAGTGAGGGGCCGCTCGAAGAAAGCGCGCTGCGGCTGGGACTCACCGCGACCGGCACCACCGTTCACGTCGTCCACGAGGCGGGCTGCCGGGATCTCTCGAACTGCGCGGAAGTGCCAGCGCAGCCCGCGTACCTCCACGATCAGCACCTCTACCCGCTCGAGCTGCGTCTCGCAGCCGAATACGGCTTGAGCGAGACCTTCGGCGTCGAGGTGCAGCTGCCGTTTCGTTCGGTGACGACGACCATCGAGTACACGACTCCCGAGGGCGCGCCGTACGAGCCGCTCGACCCCGGTATCCACCATCGCGACGAGACGATCGCGGGCCTCGCCGATCCGTGGCTCTTGTTGCGGATGGGAGTCCGCGTCGAGCGCTGGTGGCTCGCGGCGCGGCCGGGCATTTCGCTGCCGCTCGGCCGTACCGAAGAGGACCCCTTCGAGCTCGGCGATCAGGGGCTGCGCCATCAGCACATCCAGCTCGGGAGCGGCAGCTTCGATCCGGTGCTCGTTCTCGAAGCCTCCCGCGCATTCGGCGACGTGCGCTGGCAGCTGTTCGCGCAGGGGCAACTCCCGCTTTACGAGAATCGCCACGGCTACCGTGCGCCCTTTCGCGTCTACGGAGGCACCTCGCTCGGAACCCACTTGATAGGCGGTCTCGCGGGAGCGCTCGGCGTCGAGGCGTTTCACGAAGCCGCGGAGCGCTGGAACGGCGAGCTCCGGCAAGACGGCAACCTGGGCCGCAGCGAGCTGCTCGGAGCCGCGACATGGACGCAATCGCTCGGCGCGACGGAGCTGACGCTCGCTGTCCGCGTCCCCGTGTTCCGGAAGATTGTCGAGGGCGACGAACCTCCGGGGACGCTCAGCTCACCGGTGACGCTGAGCGCCGGAGTCTCGCACGTGTTCGGCAGCACCGCGCCCTGACGGCTCAGGATGGCCGCGTCGAGGCAGACTGCCATGACCAAACAGTCCCCTCCTTGCTGACTCGCTGCTGACGCAGCGACGTCATCCGCGCACGCCGCGGGTCCCGCGACACGTCGCGCCTGCTCGATTCGCGCGGGCCCGCTGACCGGGGCGCTCGCGCGTTGCTGCGATGGAACGCTTTTCGCCTTCGGCATGCGGCGAGCAAGGAGACCCCCACATGACCATCGACCTTCTCAAAGATCGCGGCACCCCCCTCGATCAACAACGTTTCACCTGGAAAGAGCTGGTTCAGCCTCCGTACAGCAAGCTCGACGACGACGCCTTCACGCGCGTGCGCGTGATCTTGATGAACGGCATCGAGTCGGAGGCGCTGCGATTCGGCCACGCCTGTTCACGCATGAACCGCGACCTGCAGCTCGAGCTCGCCAAGGTGCGGCGTGTCGAGCAGCACCAGCAAACCCTGGTCAATTGGCTCAATCCGCCCGATCAGAACGTTCTGGAGACCACGATTGGCTTCGAGCAGGTGGCCATCGAAGTCACGGCCGCGATCGCGCTCGCCGAGCCCGATCCCTACCTGGCGCAGGTTTACCGCTTCGGCCTGCTCGAAGATTTCGATCACATGTATCGCTATTCGGCGCTGATGGACCGCGTCGAAGGCAAGGACGCGAACAACCTGCTCCAGAGCTACACCGACGTCTTGCCGGGCCGGCCCACGGCCGTCGAGCACCGCCACCCGGCAGACGATCTACGGACCCCGTACGATAAGCGCAACGCCGCGCTGATCACGAAGCTTCACGCTGCGACCTTGGTTGCTGGGGAATTTCAGACGCACGACTACTACATGACCGTCGGGCCGACCTACGCCGACCCAATCGGACGTCAGCTGTACGCCGAGATCGCGTCGATCGAGGAGCAACACGTGACTCAATACGAGTCGATTTGCGATCCGACCGAGAGCTGGCTCGAGAAGTGGCTCCTGCACGAAGCCAACGAGGTCTACAACTACTACAGCTGCGTCGAATCCGAGGGAAACAAGCGGATCAAGGCGATCTGGGAGCGCTTCCTGGATTACGAGCTCGGCCACCTGCAGCACGTGCGCGCGCTCTTCGAGTCGATCGAGCGCCGCGACGCGGCGGAGGTTCTGGACTCGAAGCTGCCGAAGCCGATCGCGTACGAGAGCCATCGCGAGTTCGTGCGCGCGACGCTTCGCAACGAGGTCGGACTCACGGCCATGGGGCCCGCATTCGTACCGTTTTCGCAAGAGACCGCGGAGAGCCCCTCCGTCGTCTACCGCAGCCACATGAACTCGGAGGGCTCGCCCACGAACCTGGTGGCGGACGGTTACGTCTGGTCGCCGGGTACCGAGCTCGCCGCGAAGCCGCCGATGGCGGGCCGAGGCAGCGCCGCGCTCCCCATTTGAAATCCAGGAAAAGACTTACCGAAAGGACCCCCACCGATGGCTAACCACGTGGAAATTGGACTGAATCGCACCGGCATCGCTACCTCGCCCCGCCTCGCACAGGAAATGGTCGAAGGCACGCGCGAGTTTCCGCCCATGACGAACGGCGACGAGCGCACGATCGGTCTCCGGCGCGGCGAATACGTGCGCGAGAGCGACGGGCTCGGCAGCGTTCCGCCGCCGACCAGCCTCAAGGGCATGGCGAAGACCGCTCTGCAGGGCGTGCTCGGACAACGCCCGACGCTGATGCTGGACAAGCTCTCCGAACGCCTCGCCTTCGAGCGCACCGGCGTCCGGCTCTACGAGGCCCTGATCTCGAAGCTGGAAGCCGCCGGCAGCTTCGAGGGCGGCCCCACGCGCGAGGAGCTCGTGGAAATGATGCAGGAAGAGTACTCCCACTACAACCTGCTCACGGAAGTGGTGAGCAAGATGGGCGCCGATCCGACGGTCATGACGCCGTCGGCGGATTTGCACGCAACGATCACGCGCGGCGTGATGGAAGCCATCGTCGATGCGCGAACCAACCTCGCCCAAGCACTCGAGGCGCTGCTCGTCGCCGAGCTCGCCGATGGTGACGCCTGGGACAGCCTGATCGAGCTGGTCGGCGAGGCCGGGGGCGAAATCGAGCTGCAGCTGTTCGAACAAGCCGCCATGGAGGAGGCCAAGCACCTCGAGCGCGTGCGGACCTGGATCGCTGCGTCGCAGAACAGAGCCTCCGGCGATCTGTCCGACGGGGCGTGAGCGGTCCGAAGCTTGCAGTGTGGCGCGGCAAACGCCCCAATGCCTGCTCCGGAAAAACACCCCGATCTTCATGGCAACGTCCCCGAGAACTGCCGAGTCGCGGTCGTGCTCGTGGATGTATTGAACGCGCTCCGCTTCGAAGGCTCCGAGGGATTCGTGCCCAAGGCGCTGGCCGTCGCAGAGCGCGTGGCCCGGCTCAAGCAGCGAGCCGCAGCAGCGAACGTGCCAGTGGTCTACGTGAACGACAACGCAGGCCGCTGGCAGTCCGATGTGTCTCGCGTGCTCGAGGATTGCCTGAAGGACGACGCGCCGGGGCGTGAGGCTTCCCGGTTAGTATTGCCCGGAGACCGCGACTTTTTCGTGATGAAGCCCAAGCACTCGGGCTTCTATTCGACGACGCTCGATACGCTGTTGGTCTATCTGCAGGCCAAGCGACTGGTGATCGCGGGCTTCACGGTCGAGCGCTGCGTGTTGTTCACCGCCAACGACGCGTTCCTGCGCGACTACGAGCTCTACGTCCCCAAAGACTGCACGGCGGCCATCGACGATCGCGACAGCGACGCGGCGCTCCGGATCTTGGAGCGCGTCCTTCGAGCTCACACCCAAACGTCCGACGAGCTCGACTTCGAGCAGCTCAAGGCGTAACCGCTGGCTCGCCTCACGCATCTGCCACACCGGGGCGAGAGTAGACACCCCCATCGCTGCCTTCGCGCGGTGCTTCTTGTCGATGGGACGAGGCGCAGTTGGGCTTGGCTCTTGCACCGCGCCCGCCGGAGCCATCCATGCATACGCAATCCACTTCTCGAACCACTACTCTCGACCGGTCTCCGGCCAACCTATTCGGCAACGCCGAAGACGATAGCCTCGACACCGAGCAGTCCGCGTCAAATCGCCCGGCGAATTGGTGGCGGTTGAGCGCGGAGGCCGTCGCCCTCGCGCTGCTCTTGCGCCAAACGCTGAACAGCCGGAGCCGCAGCCGTGGCTACCTCGCTGCCCTGACCACGGCCGTGGCGGGCGCTGCCGTTTACGACGCGGTCGGCACGCTGCGCCGCCGCCAGCCGGAGCCCGTTTACCTGCGGGCCACCATCACCATCAATCGCACGGTCGAGGAAGTTTACCGGTACTGGCGAGACTTCCGGAACCTGGCGAAATTCATGGATCACCTCGAGTCCGTGGAGGAGTCGAACGGCGTCTCCGTCTGGCAAGCACGGGGCCCGGGGGGCATCCCGGTGAAGTGGGAAGCCACGATCGTGGCCGACAAGCAGAACGAGCGCATCGCCTGGCGCTCGCTCGAAGGCGCGGAGCTACCGAACTACGGCCAGGTGACGTTCGTCCAGGCTCCGGCCGGGCGCGGCACCGAGGTGCACGTCGAAATGGGCTTCGAGCCGCCGTTCGGCCCCGTCGGCGCCGGCGTCGCCAAGCTTCTGAGCGGGATCCCCGAGCAGCAGCTCCAGAACGATCTGCGCCGCTTCAAGCAAGTGCTCGAGACGGGAGACGTCACCAAGTCCGACGCCAGCGTCCACCGCGGCCCGCACCCCGCGCGGCCCGCCAACAACCAACAGCAGAAGCCCGCCAAGGGCACGGTGAAACTATGAAAGCCAATTGCTGGTACGGAAAGCGCGACGTGCGCGTCGAGGACGTGCCGGATCCGAAAATCTTGAGCCCGCGCGACGCGATCGTGAAAGTCACGAGCACCGCCATTTGCGGCTCCGATTTGCACCTTTACAACGCCTACATCCCGTCGCTCGAAAAGGGCGACGTGCTCGGCCACGAGTTCATGGGCGAGGTCGTGGAGGTCGGCTCAGCGATTACGAATCTCGCCGTGGGAGACCGCGTGGTCGTGCCGTTCCCGATCGCTTGCGGGCACTGCCGCGCCTGCCACGACGAGCTCTACTCGCTCTGTGAAAACTCGAACCCGAACGCCTGGATGGCCGAAAAGCTCTGGGGCCACTCGCCCGCGGGGCTGTTCGGCTATTCGCACCTGCTCGGCGGCTACGCCGGGGGCCAGGCCGAGTACGTGCGCGTGCCGTTTGCGGACGTCGGACCGCTGAAGGTGCCGGCGGGGCTCGACGACGAGCAGGTGCTGTTCCTGTCGGACATCTTGCCGACCGGCTACATGGGCGCCGAAATGTGCAACCTGCGCGGCGGTGAGGTGGTCGCGGTCTGGGGCGCGGGTCCAGTCGGGCAATTCGCTATTGCGAGCGCGCGCTTGCTCGGAGCCGAGCGGATCGTGGCGATCGATCGCTTCCCGTACCGGCTGCAGATGGCGGCCGAAAAGGCCGGGGCAACGGACATCATCAACTACGAAGAACAGGACGTCTACGAGACCCTGCTCGAGCTCACGGGCGGCCGTGGCCCGGACGCCTGCATCGACGCCGTGGGGCTCGAGGCCCACGCCGCGGGTCCGCTCTACGCGGTCGACCGCACCAAGCAGGCGTTGATGATGGAAACCGACCGCCCGCTGGCGCTCCGACAGGCGATTCGCTGCTGCCGCAACGGCGGCGTCGTCTCGGTGATCGGCGTGTACGGCGGACTGATCGATCACTTCCCGATGGGTGCGATCGTGAACCGCAATCTGACGCTGCGAGCGGGCCAGTGCCACGTGCAGCGCTACATGCGGACGTTGCTCGATCGCATTCAGAAGGGCGATCTCGATCCGACCTTCGTCATCACGCACCGCCTGCCGCTCTCGGAAGCGAAGAGCGGCTACGACATGTTCCTGCACAAGCAAGACAATTGCGAAAAAGTCGTGCTGAAGGCCGCCTGATAGCGACGGCTCGAAAAGCGAAGGCCGCTGAACGCGGCCTTCGCT
>JALYWZ010000189.1 GCA_030852505.1 Myxococcota bacterium
GTGCTGCCCGCTGCGCCTCCCACGGCGCCACCGTTGCCCGCAGTGATCGCCGTGCCGCCGATCGTGCTGGGCGGCTCGGCTGTCTCCGAGCACGCGATCAAGCTCCCGACGACCGACAACGCAGAGTTCGAAATCCAACGAAGACGCATGGCTCGGGTCGCATCCTAGCGTGCGTCATCGCAGAAGCGCACACGTGAAACCACCCGCACCCCATTCGCGCGCCGCACATCGCGGAACTTTTCACTGGCGAGCTATCCGCCGCGCTCGGCGATCAGAAGCGCAACGACGTGTTGCTTTCGCGAAGACTCTGAGCGCTGCGTTCTCGGTCGCCAGTGGACGAGCGGCCTGGTGAGCCGCGCCAGCACGGTGACTGGTCAACCTCTGGCCCATCAGGACTCAATGCTCCCCGGCCCGCGGAGCACGAAATTGCCGCAAATCCGGCGGTCGGGAACGGACGGGTTGTCGCCGCCTTCCGACGGGCCTAGCAACCAGCGCGCCGCGGGCGTCGAGGAAGAACGCAACGATCCCGCACCGGCGGCCGGAAACCTGATGCCTTCGCTCAAGAAGAAAGTCGACTTCCGAACGCTTCGAGGCTGGATGCTCGCGCTCTCGGTCGTCTCGTCGAGCTGCGTCGGCGATCCGGACTGCCTCGAGATCAAGACGTGCACCAACGAGCCGCCACCCGCCGGCGGCAGCGACACCGGCGGAACTTTCGAAATTCCCAGCCTCGGTGGTCGAGGCGGCTCGGCGACGAACGGCGGCGGCGGAGCCGGCGGCACTCCCGACGAAGATCTCGCAGGCGCGTCGAGCAATGCCGGTGCGGCCGGCGAAGCCCGAGCTCCCTCGATCGGAGTCAACGTCGGCTCACCCTGCAGCATCGAGGGCTCACTGCGCTGCGACACCGCCGCGAGCCCGCTCGTGCTCGTCTGCCGCGACCGCGTCTGGGAGCTCTCGACCCAGTGCGCACGCGGCAATCTGTGCGATTCGAGCGCCCCGGGGTGCAAGCCGATCATCACCGGTTGCCGGCGTCTCTCCCCGGGCGACACCTTCTGCGAAGGCACCGTTCGAGGCACTTGCGGCCCGGATCTGGTCACGGCCGAGGAGGAGACCTGTGAAGGCCGCTGCGCCAGCGGCCAGTGCGTCAGCGCCAGCTGCGGCGACGGGCTCCACCAAGAAGGCGAAGAGTGCGACGACGGGAACGACGATGACGGGGACGAGTGCCCGTCCACATGCCGAAATGCCCGCTGTGGTGACGGATTCGTGCTCGCAGGCGGAGAAGAGTGCGACGACGGCAACGACGATGACACCGACGAGTGCCCGCGGAACTGCCGCGAGGCCGTGTGCGGCGACGGCTTCACTCACGAAGGCGTCGAGGACTGCGACGACGCGAACGCGATCGAGACCGATGGCTGCCTGAAGACTTGCGAAGCCGTCGTGTGCGGCGACAAGGTCGTCACGCTCGGCTTCGAAACCTGCGACGACGGCAACGACATCGACACCGACGAGTGCCCGAGCAATTGCCAGAAAGCCGTGTGCGGCGACAAGTTCGTCCACGAGGGCGAGGAAGAGTGCGACGACGGTAACGACACCGAGGGCGACGGTTGCTCCCTATGCCAGGCCGAGCCGGTAGAGCTCGTTCTCGGTGCGAACCACAGCTGCGCCATCCTCGGCGACGGGCGCCTCAAGTGTTGGGGAGACAACACCTACTCGCAGTGCGGGGGCGGGCAGGACGCCCACCTGGGCGATGTGCCCGCGGATATGGGCTCCAATTTGAGGACGTTGCTAACGGGCGTGACATCCGTTGCCGCGGGGGAGCGGCACACCTGCGCGGTTCAGGGCAATCAGGTGAAGTGCTGGGGAATGTATGAATCCACGGCAGTGTCGACGCCCACGAACGTCGAAGTCGGGGGTGGCGTCGCGTCGGTCTGCGCCGACCCGAACTCGCGATACACCGCCGTGCTCCTCCAGGACGGAACCGTGAAACTCTGGGGAATATTCGAGGGTGATGACGGCAGGGAGCTCAGAGAAGCCCCTTTCTCCGGCGCAGCCAGCTCGGTCGCGTGTGGTGGCCTTGGAATCTGCGCCATCCTGAAATCTGGGAAGGCTGAGTGCTGGGGCGACTATTCTTCGCTCGCCGGCTACCCAGCTCCGCGAGTGATGACGTTCGATGTCCTCGATTCTTCGCCCTTGGTGGAGCTAACCGTCGGAGACGTGCACGGCTGCGGGCTGCACGCGGACGGTGTCGCGCGCTGCTGGGGGTACGGCATCGTCGGGCAGCTGGGATCGGAGGGTAGCGGCGGAATTCCGGAGGGCGACGAGACCGATGCCGCAGCATGGCCGCCTGTCTCGATGGGCTCGAAAATTGGTGCGATTGCCGCAGCCGCGGGGCTGACCTGCGCGATCTCGGATTCAGGTCGCGTCAAGTGCTGGGGTCACGACTACGAGAGCGGGGCATTGGGTCAACCCTTGGTGACGCCTCCGATCGGAGACGAGGCAGGCGAGCTTCCGTCCGATATCGAGTACATCGCTCTGGGTGATGTCGAGCCAGCAAAGTCGATCGACACCAGCGGAGCGCACGTGTGCGCTCTTTTTGCGTCCGGCCGCGTCAAATGCTGGGGCAGAAACACCGAGGGGCAGCTCGGCCTCGGCAACACCGAGAATATGGGCGACAACTCGAACGAGCTGGGTAATCAGCTCGGTTACGTTTCGATCGATTGAGCTGGGCTCACGGACAAGCCTGTAGGCTCGTGATCCAATCCCCGATCAGCTTCACGCCCTGATCGTCCGCGACGTACGTTCCGATCTGCGGCATCCGATCCTGGAAGGATAGGGTCTGCATGCGGACGTAGAGGATCGAGTGACTGGGATCGCCCGGTTCGAGCAAGCTACCGGTGTCGAGCCCAGCGCCGCCTTTTTGCGGCACCGCCTTGCACAGGGCCATCTCGGACAGGCCGAGACCCCAGCGTAGGTCGAGGTTTTGAATGTCGCCTCCGGGCCGATGGCAGAACGCGCAGTTGGCGTGCAGGTAGGAACGCGCCAGCTCTTCAGTCGTCGCGCCGGCTGGCGGCGAGCCTTCCGGGCTTGCGTACGGAGTGGGAAGCGCCGCGGCGTAGGGCTTCGGAAGCGGCGCTTCGAATACCCCGCGCTTCTCGAGCGTGTCGAGCAGGTTCTCGCCGTTCATCATCCGGTTGAGTTGCTTGGTCTCTGGACCGAGCGACGAGCCGCCGGGCTTGTTGTGGCAGAGCATGCAATCGTAGCGACTCGGATAGGTCCAGGGCACCGTGCGGGCGCCGGTGTTGAACGTGACCGTGCGCGCTTCATCGGGGACGATGCTCGCGTCCGTTTGCGCTTCGTCCCACTGGTAACCATAGCCCACCCATTTGTTCGCAGCGCTGCGCACGAACAAGCGCGTCTCGACCACCTTGTCGTCGAACAGAAAGTTCTTGAGCAGCACCGTTCCGACGGGAAAATCCCAGCGCCCGTCGTCGGCCATGCCGCTGCATTCGTTCGGGTTCGCGGTGCAGTTGCGGACGTGGATCTTGCCGCCGGCAGGGAGCACGATGCCGCGCTCCTTCGTGGCCCCATCCGACCAGAGCGGGCTGTTCACGTCGTACGGGATCACGAAGTCCGCCATCTTGCGCAGGTCGGTCGGATTCATGCATCCGGTCTCGCTCAGCTTCTCGGGCGGGTTCTTGATGTCTGCCGGAGGGCTGCACGAAGCGAGCGTCGCTTGACCGCCGCTACCACCGGCGCCGCTGCTCCCCGCAACGCCACTGCTTGCGCCGCCGGTCGCATTGCCACTGCCGCCACTCGGCGCGCCTGCGATCGTGCCGCCACTGCCGGCTGCGATTGGCGCCCCACCTGTGCTGATTCCGCCAGTATTCTCAGAACTGCCACCCGTGGACGTTCCCCCAGCCGCGGGAGAGGAAGGTGTGTTTCCGTCACTCGAAGCGCACGAGAAAGCGAAAGCCGCAGCCAGAACCCCAACCCAATGCCTGGCCTCTCCCAACACGGTTACTGTCGCTTCAGTACGGAACGACCTCGATAGAAAACTCGCCCGGGAGCGGCAAATTCTCGTTTCGCCGTCAGATCGCTCCGGGTTGACATCATTAGGCTGAGCTTGCACGGTTCAGCTCTCCGTTTCTGGAAACTAAGGCAATAGACATGAACTACCGTTGGCTTCTCGGGCTGCTCGTTTCGCTTACCGCTTGTAGCAGCGAGGAGCGTGGCTTCAGCGACAACATGAGTGGCGGCGGTGGTGGGCAACCGGGAACCACGGGCGGATCTTCTAGCACGCCGAAGGGTGGCAGTGCCGCCACCGGCGGCGTCAGCGCCAACGGCGGCAACGTCGCGAACGGCGGAAGCTCGACTGGTGGAACTTCCGGCGGCGGTGCTCCGCAGGGCGGCACACCGAACGGCGGCGCTGGCAACACTCCCAACGGCGGCACTCCCAATGGTGGCAACAGCGGCGGTAATCCGCCTGCCACCGGAGGCGGCGGCGGCGACAGCGGCGGTGCACCGAGTGGAGGTTCCGGCGGCGGCACGCAGCCCGGCTCAGGAGAGAGCGTGCTCGAACGCAACGGAAATCAGGGTCGCGACGGCCACTTCGTACGCCCTGCGCTCACGAAAGCCGCTGCGGCCAAGATGACGTTCGAGTCGTCTTTCAAGGCCGAGTTCAAGGGCAGCATGTACGCCTCGCCCCTCTACGTGGCCAACGGCCCCGGCGGGAAGGGCGCGTTCATCGTGGCAACCGCCGACAACTCGGTGACGGCTCTCGACGAGACGACCGGCGCGACGATCTGGAGCAAGAACCTCGGCGCAGGTGCTGCGCAGGGCTGCGGCTTCGGCAACGATCCGGTGGGAATCCTCAGCACGCCCGTGATCGATGCGAAATCCGGCACGGTTTACGTTGCGGCAGCCGTCGGCAGCAGTGGTGGGAAAGGCGTCAGCTCGCACGAAATCTACGCGCTCAATCTCGAGGATGGCGCGACCAAGGCGGGCTGGCCGGTGAAGCCGCAGGGCATGAAGTCCGGCTCGTACTCGTTCAACTCGACCTACCAAAACCAGCGCAGCGCCCTGTCACTCGTGAATGGCACTCTGTACGTCGGTTATGGTGGCTTCGTCGGAGACTGCAACGACTACCACGGCTGGATCGTCGCCGTGGACGCTGCCGATCCGACTAAGACGGGTGCGTGGGCGACGCTCGGCAAGGGCGAAGCGATCTGGGCTGCCGGGGGATTTGCCTCCGACGGAACGTCCGTGTTCCCCGTGACGGGCAACAGCACTGCCAGCGCCTCTGCCCGTACGGCATCGGACAGCGAAGCCGTGCTGCGCATCAACGGCCTTGCTGCGTTCGATCGCAGCGACAAGAACCATTTCTATCCGACCGCCTGGAAATCCATGGATTCGGCCGACGCCGATCTCGGCGGATCGAACTCGATACTTTTCAAGGTGCCCGGGTCGACGCCGGAAACGGTAGTCGCGGCCGTCGCCAAGGACGGGCACCTGTTCATTCTCGATCCTGCAAACCTCGGCGGACAGGGTGGTGAGGTCGTCGATTTGCAGGTCTCCAGCGGCGCGATGAACATCAAGACCGCGCCGACCGCGTATCAAACCTCCAAGGGTACGTACCTGGCGTTCTCGGTGGATAACAACGCCGAGTGCCCGAACAGCATGAACGGTCGCGTGTTGATGTCCGTCAAGATCAACGCCGGAGCGCCACCGACGGCCGATGTCGCCTGGTGCGCACCTGGCGGCGCGACCTCCGGAACCGGTTCTTCCGGAAGCACAGCGCCGATCTCGACAACCACCGACGGGAAGAGCGATCCGATCGTTTGGATCATGTCGGGCGGTAACCTGCGCGGCTACGACGGCGACACGGGCGAAGCCGTATTCAGCGGGGAGGGCTCGTGCAGCGGCATCCAGCGCTGGACCTCACCGATCGCGGTCAAGAATCGAATCGTAGCGGGCGGGAACACCCACCTTTGCTCCTGGGCCGCCCAGTAACCCCGCGCTAAACCCGAAGAGTGACGGGCTCGGCTTCGTTCAGCCGAGCCCGGTCACGAGCCCCCAAGGCGAGCCCCCCACGGCGATGCGCTTCACGACCTTGGCGGACGGGACGTCGACGATGGAGACGTCGTCGGAAGGCCCATTTGCCGTGTAGACGCGCTTGCCGTCGGCGCTGACGGCGATGCCCCAGGGGCGCTTGCCGACGTCGGGGATTTGGCGGACGAGCGAGGCGGTGGCGACGTCGACGATCGCGATGGAGCCGCCGCGGCCGTTGGAGACGAACAGCGTTTTGCCGTCGGGGGAGAGGGCGAGGCCCATGGGGCGGCTCGGGGTGCCGCCTTCGGCCGCGGGCGGGATCTCGATGGTCTTGGTGACGGCGTGCGTGGTGCCGTCGGCGACGGTGAGGGAAGACGCGAGCTCGTTGGTGATGAACACGCGCTGGCCGTCTTTGGAGAAGGCGATGGAGCGGGGGCGGGCGCCGCAGGCGATGTGGGCAGCGACGGTGAGGGTCTGGGCGTCGACGACGTGGACCTGGTTGTCGGCTTCGGACGTGACGTAGACGAGCTTGCCGGAGGGGTGGAGGGTGACGCCTTCGGGCTCTCCGCCGACGTTGACCTTGCGCGCGATTTTGGCTGCGGAAAGGTCGAGCTCGCTGAGCTCGGCGGTCTCTTCGTTGGAGATGAACAGCGATTTGCCGTCGCGGGAGAGGTCGAAGGCTTCCGGGTCTTGTCCGCTCGGGTGGGTTTTCTGAAGTTTCTTGGCGGCGAGGTCGACAACGCCGATGCCGTCGGCGGCGCGATCGCCCGGGGGCAGCTCGGATTCGTCCACGCCAGGTCCGCCGCGCGGCGAGCCGGAGAGCGCGACGTAGAGCAGCTTGCCGTCGTGGGAGAGGCGGACGCCGCGGGGGCGCTTGCCGACCTGGATCCGCTCGAGGACTGCGCCGGCCTCGGGATCGACGACGCCGATGAAGCCGCCGACCTCGCAGCTCACGTAGAGGCGCTCTTTCGACGGGGACTGCTTGCGGCAGGCGACGACGGCTGCCGAGCCGAGCGCCAGCAGGAACGATCGGCGGGATGTGTGCATCGGCGAGCGATCTACGATCCCGCGGCGGCTTCGGCAATCCGTCACGCGACGGAGGCGAGCCGAGCGCTCCGTGATAGCGTGGGTGGGATGCCGCGCGGCGAGCTCGCGACGTTGTTCTCTGGATCGCTCGTCGTGCTCGCGGGCTGCCTGGGTTGCACCAGCAATCCGTACGAGATCGGCCGCTTCACGGATCCAGCGTGCGATGGCCGCGGCGAAGCGTTGGTCTGCTCGGGGTTCGAGCGGCCCGATCTGTCGGAGTGGGACGAGACCATCGTGTACTCGTCCGGGGCGATCCGGCAGACGGAGGAGAACCCTCGAAGCGGCCACGGCTCCTTGCTGGCCACGACCGAGTACAACGAGAGCGCGGCCGCCGTGTCGGCGGAGTTTTCGCCCGTGACCGACGGGGACTTGTACCTGCGCATGTACATCTACTTGCCGAGCGAGTTCGACACGATGACCACGAACGTCTTGTTCCTCGGCGACGCGCCGGCGCCGGATCCGTTCAAGGGCGTGGACTTCAACTTCGAAGCGGGCGCGCCGGAGATTTTTTCGCCGGAGAGCGATCCGGTCCGCTACACGAGCACGACGCTGACGATCCCGCGCGACGTGTGGTTCTGTTATCAGGTCGAGCTCGGGGTTTCGGAGGATGCGGGAACGGTGCGGATCTCGGTCGACGGTCAGGTCGCGCTCGATCAGGGCGGGCTCGATACGCTGCCAGTGGGGGGTGTCCACTTGCTGCGGGCCGGCGTGGACTGGTCGTCGAAGCAGATGACGCCGTTCGCGATCTATCTGGACGACCTGGTGCTTTCGCGAAGCCCGGTCGATTGCGACTGACCGGGCCGAAAGACCAAGGCGAGCGCGACGCTGGAGGCAAAACGGGGCACGGTGTGCGCTTCGCCGAGGCCGCCGACGGTGAAATCGGGTCGAGTCAGCGAGGTGAGCAGAGCGCCCTCGAGGCGCAGCGCGAGCGTGCTCGGCTCCGGCCAGGCGACGGCAGCGAGCGGGCCTGCGC
>JALYWZ010000794.1 GCA_030852505.1 Myxococcota bacterium
CGTCGAGCCCGCGCGCGAACAGCGCCTCGAAGAAACGAGCGACGCCGTTGGCGCTCGTGAAGAGCAGCCAGCCGTAGCTCGGCAGGCGTGACAGCGCGCGCTCGAGCTGCGCCGGATCCGGCGGCGGTGCGATCTCGATCATCGGCAAGAGCTCGGGCTCGGCGGCTCGCTCGCGCACGAGGCGCGCCGTCTCTCGCGCTTGCTCTTCCGGACGGAACAAGAGCAGGTGCTTGCCGAACAGCGGCGCCGACTCGAACCACGACAAGCGCTCGCGCAGCGAGACCACGTCGCCGACCACGATCACCGCCGGGTTCTTCAGACCCTCCGCGTGGACGACCTCGGCGATGCGCGACAGCGGCGCCGTCACCACGCGCTGCGCCGGGCGCGCACCCCACTGGATCACGGCCACCGGTGTCTCCGGCGAGCGGCCCCCTTCGAGGATCGCGCGGGTGATCTGCTCGATGCGCCGCATCCCCATCAGGATGCACATCGTGTCGGTCGCGGTCGCGAGCTTCTTCCAGGCCTCGTCCGACCACTCCTTACCGGCGCGATCGCTACCGGTGATGAAGGTGACGCTGCCCGACAAATCGCGATGCGTCAGCGGAATGCCCGCGTAAGCGCTGGCGGCTACGGGCGAGGACACGCCGGGGACGATCTCGAACGGAATGCCCGCAGCTTCCAGCGCGAGCGCCTCTTCCGCGCCGCGCGCGAACAGCAGCGGATCGCCGCCCTTCAGCCGGACCACCAGCCTGCCCCGACCCGCCAGCTCGATGAGCTGTCGGTTGATCTCGTCTTGCGAAGCGCTGTCCTCTCCGTAGCGCTTTCCGACGAAGCGCACCTCGGCGTTCCGGCAATAGTCGAGCAGCGCGGGGTGCGCGAGCGCATCGACCAGCACGACCTCGGCCGCTGCCAGCACCTCGCGCCCGCGAACCGTGATCAGTGCCGGGTCGCCGGGGCCTGCGCCGACCAGCCACACTTTGCCGAGGGCCATGGCGTGTCTTAGCCGCAGCGACGCGGCCTTGCCATCCGCCGCGAGGGGTGGTTCGCTCGCGACCATGCCGGACCCGAAACCCGCGCCGAATCGCCCCGTTTCTGCACTGGCAGAGCGGCCGTACCGGGCCTTTCTCGCGCGGGTCGCGGTGTGCAGCGTGCTCGCGTTCTTGCCGAGCACCAACGTCGGCTGCAGCACCTCGTGCGACGACGGCGATTCGAGCGACGACCCGCCCGTGCTCTACGAGGGCGGCTACCGCAACGACGCGCTCACCTACTACGAGTCGGACACCTGGGAAGGCGCCTACCTCTACTTTCCCCCCAAGCGCACCTACGACATCCGCCATGGATTGGGGAGCCGGCACGTGACCGTAAGCTCGTACGTCGGCTTCAGCGAATACCCGTTGGGCTCGAACGGGAACGGCAACATCGCGGAGGTCGCCGGCAATATCGTGATCCTGGAGTACGTCGACGAGGAGACGGTCCGCGTACGCAACGACACTTGCGAGACCTACTACCTGCGCGTGGTCGCGACCGCTCCCGAAACCGAGGAGCCTTCGCCCGACTCCGGCGCGGCCGGAGCGAGCGACTAGGCTCGCACGCTCTCGGGCCCGGGCGTCTGGTCAGCTTCTGCGGGCAGCGAATGCCGGGCGAACTGCAGGTCGTGCAGCCGCGTGTACAGGCCGCCCTTCTCCAGCAGCTCTTCGTGGCTGCCTTCTTCCACGATCTTGCCGCGCTGCACGACCAGGATGCGATCGGCGGCCCTGACCGTGCTCAGGCGATGAGCGATGATCAGCGCGGTGCGGCCGCGCAGTAGCTCCGACAAGGCGTGCTGGAGCCGGCTCTCGGTGTCGCTGTCGATGCTGGCCGTGGCCTCGTCGAGGATCAGAATCGGCGCGTCTCGGTAGAGAGCACGCGCGAAGGCGATCAGCTGGCGCTCGCCGCCCGAGAAGTTCTGGCCGTGCTCGTCGACGCGCGCGTCGATCCCACCCGGTCTCTGCGCGAGCTTCTCGGCGCCGATCCGGCGCAGCACGCTCTCTACCCGCGCGCGGTCGGGCGTCTCACCCGCGGCGACGTTGGTGGCGATCGTTCCCGGAAACAGGATCACGTCTTGCGGGACGACCGCGAAGCGGCGGCGGAGCTGCTCGCGAGACAGGCCGCGGATGTCGTCCCCGTCGACGCGGATCGCGCCCGAGTCGGCCTCGTAGAGCCGCAGCAAGAGCCCCGTGATCGTGGTCTTGCCGGAGCCCGTGGGACCCACGAGCGCGATCTTTTCGCCGCGCCGGGCCCGGAAGCTCACGTGGGACAGCACCGGGATGTTCGCCTTGTAGGAGAAGCTCACGTCGTCGAAGGCGACCGCCAGCGTCGTATCGCCCGCAGGCTTCGGGTCCTTCACGGGCGGCGCGTCGGGAGCGTCCGTGTCGAGCAGCCGGAACACGCGCTCGGCCCCCGTGAGCGCGCTCTGCAGCAGGGTATAGCGCTGGGCCAGCGTGCTGATCGGCTCGAAAAACTGGGTGAGGTACGCGGTGAAAGCCACGACCGTGCCGAAGCTCACCGGCCGGTAGCCGAGCGAGACCACGATCGAGGCGAGGCAGATCGCGGCCACGGTATCGATCGCGGCGTCTTGCAGCGCGTCCCAGAGAATCGCGCGCAGGTTGGCCTGCCGGTAGCCGACGTTGGCGGAGTCGAAGTCGCGGCTCGCAGCGCCCTGCCGGCCGTAAGCCTGGATCACGGTCATGCCCGTGACCTGCTCGTTCATGGTCGCGTTCATCCGCGACGTCTTGGCGCGGATGTCGCGGAACGTTTCGCGCATGCGCCGCCGCAAGAACACGACGAAGAACAACACCGGCGGCATGGCCGCGAAGCCGATCAGAGACAGCTTCCAGTCGAGTGCCAGCATCAGCGCCACGATCCCGACCAGCTTGATCAAGTCGCCGAAGGCCAGGAACGCGCCCGAGGCGAACAGATCGAGCATCGCGTCGACGTCGTTCGTGACGCGCGACACCAGCCTGCCCACCAGCTGATGATCGAAGAAGCCGAGCCGGAGGCCGTGCAAGAAGCGGAAGGTAT
>JALYWZ010000795.1 GCA_030852505.1 Myxococcota bacterium
GCTCTCGAGCGTGTTCCTCGCGGACACGCCGCAGCGGGCCCGTCCGTGCTCTTCGGCAAGCCGGGCGAGCTCTGGTCGCGTCGCCGCGACTGGGCGGAGCGCTTCGCGGAAGGGCTCGCTCTCGATAGCGGTCCAGAGCCGGTGTCAGCCGGGCGCCGGCTCTCGATGGCTTCACTCCCGCTCGCGCTCGGCGCGGCGTTGCTCGCGTTCGCGCTGCACCGCTTCCACCATCCGCCGCTGCGCGTGTTGAACCTCGGCGATGGCACGCTGGTGCTCACCGTGGATGGCCGCTTTGCGGGCCGCGTCGAACCGACCAGCGGGGAGAGCTCCCGCGCCGGGCTCGAGGTCCGCGTGCCCTCGGGGCGCCGCTTCCTGGAGGCCCGCGACACCAGCGGAAATCTGCTGGCTTCGGCCAGCGTTCAGATCGCTTCGGGCCGGCATCACCTCTACGCGCCGGGCTCGGTCGAGACCTGCTTCTGGCTCGAGTCCCGCAGCTACGGCAAGGAGCAAAGCCAGAACCAGGGACCGGAACGACCGGAACGACCGGGACGACCGGGACGACCGGGACGACCGAGACTAGGGGCGGAGACCATCGTTCCTCTCGAGGGCGCGGACCGATTTTGGGTCTTGCCGGACAATCTGAGGGGCTGGTTTTCCCCCAACCCGCGCGACTCCTCGGGAGCCAACCTGACCGGCGGAACCAGCGTCGCTCTGCGTCAGGCTCCGTGTTCCGAAGCGCCTCTCGAAGCGGGCGGCGCGCGCTGACCTGCCTTCTTTCGCGGGGCAGCTGTGCCTTGCTGAAATCCCGGGCGGCGTGACTATACTGGTCGGCCGTGTCCGAAGACAGTACGACCGATGCTCCCTCGGAGGAGCCCTCCTCCGCTGACGCTGACCCGAACGCCGCGACGGCTGCAGAGCCCGCGGATCCGCTGGAAACCGCGCGAGCGGAAGCTCAGCGCTACCGCGAGCAGCTGCTCCGCACCGCGGCGGACTTCGACAACTTCAAGAAGCGCACCCGCCGCGAGATGGAAGACGGCGAGCGCCGCGCCCGCGAAGATCTGTTGAAGGATCTGCTTCCGGTGTTCGACAACCTGGAGCGCGCCGCCCAGCACGCCGAGTCCGCGAGCGACGTGAAATCGCTGGCCGACGGGATTTCGATGGTGCTCCGCATGTTCACCGACACGCTTGGTCGAATCGGCATCGAGCGCGTGCGAGCGGTGGGCGAGCCCTTCGATCCTGCGCTGCACGAGGCCGTGCAGCAGCTCGAGACGACCGAGCACGCTCCGGGAACTGTCGCCGCCGAAGTGCAGGCCGGCTATCGCTTCGGTGACCGCCTGGTGCGCCCCGCGATGGTCGTCGTCGCGAAGCCGCCTCCGAACTAGGAAAGAACGTTTTGAGTAGGGGCCCCAAAACCTGAGGGTGGGGCCCCGCTGGATTCACTCCAGCGGTGGCGGGAGCTGCGCTCCGGATGGCTAGACGAGGCGCGTGCCGCGCCGCACGCTGACTTCCGAGCCGAGCGCGAGGTAAGCGGTGCGCGGCGGGCAAGCGAGTATCTCCGCGAACGCCGCGCCGTAGAGCGCCGCTGCCGGGCCCTCGAACTTCGAGGCGGTCGCCCGCCACACGTTCCAGCGCGGATGCTCGACTTCGTACTCGAGGGTGCCGCCGTCGCGCTGGCGCGTGTACCCGAAATAGTGCTCGGTGATGAACTCCGCTTCGGACTCCGGCTCGAGCGGCGCGGAGGCCCCCTGCGCCGTCGCCCACATCGAAAATTGCCGCGCCTCGAAGGCCCACCCGTACTCGGCGCGGCCGCCGCGGCTCGGCTCGAGCGAGGCATCGTGGCGCATCGGCACCGAGACGTACGGCTCGTTGTAGAGCACGCGCGCGACCAGCGCGATCGCTGCGCGCGGCACCAGCTCGCGCACGAACACCACGCCGCGCCGCACGGAGCCGTCGGGCCCTTCGCGCCTCACGTAGAACCTGAGGTTGACCTCTTCGAAGGTGCGGTGACCCGGCACCGAGAGCCCGAGCACGCGCGTGTCCGCGAAGCGGAACCCGACCAGGCTGAACAGACAGGCGCCGCCCCAGTCGTCGAGCTCGGTCCCGCGCGGCACGAGCGGCGCGAGCAGCGCGCGCGGCGCCTCGTAGTTCAGAAACACGAGCTGCTCCCAGCGCGCGCGGAGGAAGACCTGTGGGCGTGAGCTCATCGCCGGGCGCGCTGCGCGGCCCGGGCCGCCTTGGCGATCTCGTCGCGGATCGCCACCGGGTGCATGTTCTTCACCAGCACCTTGTGCACGCCGCCGCGGTTGATGGCCTCGAGCACGATGTCCGACGACGGATGGGCCGTGAACAGGATCCGCGTGCAGTGCGGCCAGCGCTGGCGCACCGCTTCGAGCAGCCGCACGCCGTCCATCCCGGGCATGAACTGATCGGACACCACCAGATCGACGTGCTGCTCCTGCAAGATCTGCAGCGCGTGCAGGCTGCTCTTCGCGGCCAGCGTCGAGACCTCGCACTCCTCCAGCACGCGCGCGAGCGACGAGCGCAGGTTGGGCTCGTCGTCCACGAGCAGCACCACCGGTTGCGCCGGCAGCGGCTTGCTCGGCTGCGGCGCTTCGAGGCACCTCTTGACCGCCGCCACGAGCTCGTCCGGCGTGAAGGGCTTGGCCACGAACTCCACCGGCTCGCCGTCGGTCGAAGCGTGCTCGAGCGGGTAGCCGGAGGTGAACACAACGCGCGCCTGCGGCTTCGCCGCGCGCACGCGCTCAGCGGCCTCGCGCCCCCCGAGCCCTGGCATTACCAGATCGCACAGCACCAGATCGATCGGCCCTTCGTAGTGGCTCGCGAGCTCACCGGCCTCGTTGCCGTCGGCCGCCTCGAGCACCCGAAAACCCTTGGCTTCCAGGATCCGTCGAATCGCCGCGCGCAGGGCCGGATCGTCATCGACGATCAGCAGCGTCTCCGCCTCCGTCGAGCGCTCGACCGGCGCCTCTTTCGGCGGACTGCTCACCGCCGCGATCGGCAGGTACAGGCTGAACTCGGAGCCCTGCCCGCGGTTGCTG
>JALYWZ010000796.1 GCA_030852505.1 Myxococcota bacterium
CCCCATCGTCTCGGCTGGAATGCGGTGCACACCACCATTCCGAACAGGTCTCGTGGATGGCCACGAGTTCCGCCGACCGCTCAGTCGGTGGTGTCACCCTGTGGATCCTCGACCGGCTCAGGGCGCCCCCGCGTCCCCCAGAAACGGCACGAAGCGGACCTCGGCCAGCGAGCGGCGTTCGAAGCTCGCTGGGGCGCGACCGGGTCGCCGTCGAACGTATAAAGCCAGCTCCTGCACGCCGCCTTCCGGACCTACAGGGATAACCAGCCGGCCTCCGAGGGCCAACTGATCGAGCAACGGCTCGGGCACGCGCTCGGGGGCGGCGGTGACGACGATCACGTCGAACGGCTGAGCGTCGGGCCAGCCCGCGTAGCCGTCCCCGGTGCGGAGCTCCACGCGGTAGCCGAGGTCCTTCAGGTTCTTCGCCGCAAACTCCGCAAGCTCGGGCAGGTATTCGATGCTGTAGACGCGGCCGCACAGCTCCGCGAGCACGGCCGCCTGATAGCCGCTGCCCGTGCCGACCTCGAGGCAACGCGCGTCGGGCTCGGGAGCCGCAGCTTCGCTCATGGCCGCGACGATGTACGGCTGGCTGATGGTTTGACCCCAGCCGATCGGCAGCGGCCGGTCGCTGTAGGCCGAGCCCGCGAGCGAGGGCGGCACGAAGCGGTGTCGGGGAACGCGACGCAGGGCCGCGAGCACGCGCGGGTCTTTCACGCCTCGTCTGGCGATGGTCTCGCGGACCATGTGCTCGCGCGCCGCTCGTCGTTCAGCGAAGGCCGCCGGCAGCGGCCGGACCCCGCTGCTTCGCTCGGGCTCGCGACGGCAGCCGAAGCTCGCGGCGAGCAAGCACAGCAGCAGCGAGAGCTGGGGCATAGCTCACTCCCGAACCACGACCGTCGTCCCCTGCCCCATGTCGCTGCCGACGTTGATGCCGTGCCAGCCCTCGGGCACGGGCGGATCGGTCCAGCGGAACACGACGCGCGCGTCGATCGGCGCGAGGTTCACGCAGCCGTGGCTGCGCGGCACGCCGAACACGTCGTGCCAATACGCGCCGTGTAGCGCGTAACCTGCAGCAAAGTATTGGATCCACGGCACGTCGCGGAGCTCGAAGCCGGACGCACCGCGGCGCACCGTGATGCCGTACTCGGGATCGCGGCCCTTCTCGACGTTGGCGAGCCGGCGTTTGTCGTCTTCGTCGAGGCGCTCGCCCCGCGACACGGCCTGCTTCAAGCGCGCGATCGTGGCCTGGGCGTTGGCCGTGGCACCGGACGGTCGCGAGCGGCTGCCGCCGGACACCGTCGAGTTTTCCTCGGAGTCCATGGCCGCCGCGATGTGCTTGCTCTGCAGCCGGAACTCGCCGCGGATGGTCGACAGTGTGGTCTTCGGATCGCCGAGGCCGTCGCGCCCGGTCGACACCATGGTCGCGTACACCGGGCGCTTGCCTTCGTAGAGCACCAGGGTTTGCTGGGTGATCGAAATGTCGATCCACTTCTCGCCCTTGGCAGCGACCTCCGGGTAACTCGGCGGCAGATCGACCACCGACAGATCGCGGGCGCGCAGCCACTCGGTCTTGCTCTTCGCGGTTTGATAGAAGCGCTCACCGGCTTCGATCCGCGCCTTGCCGCTGAGCGGCACGATCGCGCGCCGCGGCACCGCCTCCGACTTCCTGGCTTCGTCCTTGCCTTGGATCAGGTGGTAAGTGGTGGCGTTGTCGGGCTTCACCCAGGCGAACGGCATCGGGAAGCCATCGCCGAGCTCGATACCGTGGAACGGCGAGCCCGTGTCGGGTTTGACCTTCGTCGTCGGGATCAGCCGCAGGTCGACGGTGACGGCGAAGCGGCGCTCGAGCCCTTCTCGCTCGGTCATGAAGGCGCCGACGAACGACAGGCCCGTCTTGCGCCGCACGCGATCCGCGAACACGCTGCTCTCCGGCACTTCGAAGCCGGAAACGTTGGGGATCGAGCGACCGTTGCCCTCGAGCCAGAACGGGATCGGATCGTTCGGCCCCTCTCCGCCGAACAGCTCATTTTCACTGAGCGCGGTCGATGGGCGGAACCCCGGCGCCGGTTCGAGCCCCGGTTTGGGAAAGCCGCGGCGATCGAGCGGCACGTCGTTGGAGCCGAGGATCACGGTTTGGACCTCGGCCTTGTGCTCCTTGTACCAGGCCAGGTGCTCCTCGAGCTTGAACTCGCTCTTGGTCTGCTCGGCGCGGCTCGGGATCCGCAGATATTGCGGCGAGGTGGCGCGAACGAAGCCGTATTTGTACGGCAACGGCTTGGAAAGATCCGCGCGTTTACGGGAAGCGCGCGCGAGCGGGCTCTCGATGTCGATCGTGGCGTCGTCGCCGCACACGTAACCCATCGGGTAGATGCGATAAAAGCCGGCTTTGCAGCCCGTGCCCCGGGTGGGCTCGGGGTCGCGCTGCACGACGCCGCCGAGCCGGATGTAGCCGAGCCGGCGCGAGCCGGTGTCGGCGAGCTTGTAGACCGTGGTGGCGATGGTGGTGGCGGCGAGCTTCGGCGCGTTCGAGGGGGCCTCGGTGTCGAGCTCTCCGTGATCGACGTGCAGGTTCGAGGCGGGCAGCGGCGTCGATGCCGACGGCGCTGCGCGGAGCTCGCCCTTGGCAGCCGGCGCCTTGTCACGGCACCCTGTCACGACGGGCGCGACGGCGACGGTCAAAGCCGCGCCGAGACCCAGGGCGGCAAAGCGGAGCTCGTGAGCCAGCACGTCGAGCGTCTTATCGCTTGTGCCTCCGAGATCAAGCCCCGGCCGAGAAACGCGCTAGGCTCGGCCCGTCCATGCAGCTCACGATCAACGGTCAGCGAAGAGAGGTCCCCGACGGGCTCACCGTTCGCGGGCTGATCGAACACCTGGGCCTCACCGAAGGCCCTGTGGCGGTGGAGAAGAACCGCGCCGTGGTGCCGCGCGCGGAACACGCAGAGGTCGCGCTCGCGGCCGACGACGTGCTCGAGATCGTGCACTTCGTCGGGGGCGGCTAGCGCTGCTCTTCGCGGTGGCGCGCGGCGAGCCCCACGTAGCGCGCAGCGAGCATCCGCC
>JALYWZ010000797.1 GCA_030852505.1 Myxococcota bacterium
GCCCACCGATCGAAGCGGCCGAGCTGCGCCGGCTCGTGCAGGGGCTGTCCCCGGCCGATGCCGCCCGCGCGGCGTCGCGGCTCATCGAAAAAGCCGTGGCGGCGCTGGGTGACGGCAAGGTCCTCGAGCTTTCCAGCGTGAAGCAGAGCGAGCTGGTCGAGGTCGTCGAAGCCGGTCCGCCTTCGCTCGAGCCGGTGTTCCGCGAGCTCGAGAGCCGGTTCGTGGCAGGCAGCGTCGAGCAACCGGTGAGCTTCTACTTCGCGCTCGGCGACAGCGAACGCTGGACCGTGCGCATCAACCAGGAGCGCTGCGAGGTGACGCCGGGCAAGATCGCCACCCCGGCCGACTGCGTGCTCAAGACCACGCCCGACATGTTCCGGCGCATCGTGCGCGAGCGCTACACGCCTTCTCCGGCGGAGTTCATGACCGGCGTGGTCAAATCCAACAACGTCGCGCTGCTGTTCACGTTCCAGCGCGCTTTCCAGCTCCAGAGCTCGGGCGCCGAATGAGTCACGGAAGCAACGGCAACGGTCACATCGCCCCGAAGAAGCTGTGGGTCGCGGGCGCGACCGGCTTTCTCGGTTCGCACCTGGTCCGGCGGCTCGAGGCCGCAGGCCACTCGCTCGTGGCCGTGTCGCGCAGCGGCGGCAAGGTCGGCGGCACGGACGTGCGCGCGCTCGACGTGCTCGATCCAGAAGCGGTCGCCGAGAGCGCGCGCGGCGCGGAGGGCGCGTTCCTCGTCACCGGTAAAGTGAGCCGCTCCAAGGACGCGGCAGAAGAGCTCCACCGCGCGCACGTGCAGGCCACGCGCTCGGCGCTCGAGGGGCTGAAGAAGGCCGGCGTGCGCCGCGTGGTCGTGGCCAGCACCAGCGGCACCATCGCCGTCAGCCGCGACGAAGGCGTGATCGCCGACGAGAGCTCGGCCGCGCCGCTCGAGCTGATCGCGCGCTGGCCGTACTACCGCAGCAAGCTCTACGCCGAGCGCGCGGCGCTCGAGGCCAACGCCGCCGATTTCGAGGTGATCGTCGTCAACCCCAGCCTGCTGCTCGGTCCGGGCGATCTGCGCGAATCTTCGACCGGCGACGTGCGGCTGTTTCTGCAGAAGGCGATCCCCGCGGTACCCGCGGGCGGCCTCGCGTTCGTGGACGTGCGCGACGCGGCCGAGGGCATGTGGCTCGCGTTCGAGCGCGGCCGCGCAGGCGAGCGCTACCTGCTCAACGCCAAGAACCTGACCTTTGCCTCGTTCCTGTCGCGGCTCGAGCGGATCAGCGGCGTCAAGGCGCCGGTGCTGAAGATGCCGCGCTCGCGTCCCCTGGCGAGCGGCATGAGCCGGCTCTACGTGAAGGCCGTGCGCGCGATCGGCGGCGAGCCGCCCGTGGACGAAGAGAGCGCGGAGCTCGGACAGTACTACTGGTACTGCGACGCCTCGCGCGCCGAACGCGAGCTCGGCTTCCACGCGCGTGACCCCGGCGAAACCTTGCGCGACACGGTCCACGATCTGGTCGCGCGCGGTGTGGTGTTTTTGCCGGGCTTCGCCGAGCAGTCGTCGGCGCTCGACGTCTGACTCGCGGTTTCTGGCAACGAACCGTTGCGAACGCCGGCAACAGCCGCTCTCCGTTAGTTATTCCCGCGAGGATTTTGGCGGTTCTGGCGGTGGACAGACCCGCCCGTCGTGCTTAATCCTTCCGAGTCGCGCCCAAGCCCGAGGCGGCCGGCTGCCGCCGGAGCGCGATAGAGGAGCCCTACGTTGTTCAAGCGCATTGCGTTGTTTTTGATCACCAACCTGGCCGTGATGCTGCTGCTCAGCATCGTCTGGCAGGTCGTCGTTGCCAGCGGGCTCGTCCCGCCCGGTCTGCTGGGCGGACACGGCAACCTGCTGATCTTCGCCGCGGTGTTCGGCTTCGGCGGCTCGTTCATCTCGCTCCTGGGTTCGAAGTTCATCGCCAAGTGGACCACGGGAGCCAAGGTCATCGAGCAACCGCGTAACGAGCTCGAAGCCTGGCTGGTCCAGACCGTCCAGCGTCAGGCCCAGCAGGTCGGCATTGGCATGCCGGAGGTCGCCGTCTTCGACTCCCCGCAGCCGAACGCGTTTGCCACCGGCGCGAGCAAGAACAACGCGCTGGTCGCGGTCAGCACCGGCCTGCTCCACGCCATGAAGCGCGACGAAGTCGAGGCCGTGCTCGGCCATGAAATCGCTCACGTCGCGAACGGCGACATGGTGACCCTCACCCTGATCCAGGGCGTCGTGAACACCTTCGTGATCTTCTTGTCGCGGATCATCGGCGGTCTCGTCGACTCGTTCCTGCGCGGCAAGGACGAAGAGCGCTCGGGCACCGGGATCGGCTACTTCGCGACCGTCATTGTCTGCGAGATCGTGCTCGGCCTGTTCGCGAGCATGATCGTCGCCTGGTTCAGCCGCTACCGCGAGTTCCGCGCCGACGCGGGCGGCGCGAGCCTGGCCGGTCGCCAGAAGATGATCAACGCCTTGAAGCGCCTGGCGGCCGATCGCGAGGAAGCGGACCTGCCGAAGTCGCTCACCGCCTTCGGCATCAACGGCGGCGGCATCGGCCGGTTCTTCAGCTCGCATCCCCCGATCGAGGACCGCATCCGCCGTCTGGCGGAAGCGGCCTGATCAGAGCGAACAGCGCCGTTTAGCGGCGCCGCACACCCGGCGGGAGCTCGACGGAAGCCGAGCCCGCCGGGTTCTTCTTTTGTTCCGCGGGGTTCTTCTTTTGTTCCGCCGGCGCGGGCGGCGTGGGGCTCGGCGGGGGCGCGGCTTCCGCGATCGAGCCGCCCAGCTTGCCGCGCAGCAAATCACCGAGACTGCCGAGCGACGCCTGGGGCGCGGCCGCGGGCGAACCGGCGAACTCGCGGTAGTGACTGCGCTCTTCGACCCGCGCCACCTCGGTCGCGCTGAACGTCAGCTTCTGTCCGGCGCGGTTCACGATCACCACGTTCAGCTCCTTGCCCGGCGGGAAGGCGCGGCGGTGATCGGCGCCCGGCGGGAGGCCGAGCTCGCGCGCCGGGATCAGCCCCTGCCCGCGCGCGATCTGCACG
>JALYWZ010000798.1 GCA_030852505.1 Myxococcota bacterium
GAGCAGGAGACAGCGCCTTCGCTTGCGCCGGGACAGCCCCCGGAGTTCATCGGCGAGACGGACGACGGTGAACCCAGCACCGAAAAACGCTAGCCTCCGAAGGTTTACAAGACCGTTCACCAAGCAGCCACCGAGAGCTGCTCCACGGAGAGCGTCGAGGGGCTGAGCAAGCAGATCATCGAGCAAGCGCGTTGCATCAAACCGAACGCCTTCGTCCCGCTGCCGTCCCGCAAGAACCTGGTGGTCTCTTCCAACGTGTTTCCGTACCTGGAGCTCGAAGCTCGCAACGGCCTCGTGCGTGCGCTGGACGCGAACCCGACCAAGCGCATGACCCTGAACAGCGCGCTCCGCACCGTGGCACAGCAATACCTGGTGTCGCGCTGGGGCGCGGGCAAGCGCTGCGGGGTGCAGCTCGCGACGCGGCCGGGGCAGAGCAACCACGAGATCGGCGCTGCGGTCGACATCGCCGAGCCGAACCAGTGGAAGGCAGCGCTCGAGGCACAGCAGTTTCGTTGGCTCGGCGCTTCGGATCGGGTGCATTTCGACTACAAGGGCGCGGGCTCGCCGTCGAAGTCGGCCATGGACGTGCTCGCGTTTCAGATGCTCTGGAACCGCAACAATCCGAAGGACCCGATCGCCGCAGACGGCCGCTACAGCGCTGCGACGGAACAGCGTCTCAAGAAAGCTCCCCCCGCGGGGTTCGCGAAGGGGCCAGTCTGCGGAAAATCCAGCGCGAAGAAGCGCCCGTAGACCATGGCGTTACGCCTCGTGCCGAGCGCTCCCGCCACTGTGGCCGGGGCGGGTGAGCGGCGTTCCGTTGACCGAAATCAGCGGAGGCCGCGCGCTGTGAGCGATACGGCAAGCCGCATGCCGTGCGGCCCTGCGTCCGGCACGCAAGCTGCTTCTTCCCGCACATGGCCCAACTGGAAAACACGCTTCCGTCCTGGCAGGTGCCGCTCTTCGGCGGTCGCGCTCGGGTTCGCTCGCATCGAACCCTGTATCCGGGCGTGAGTGACGCCTGGCTGGTCGGGGCAGAAATCGCGGGTGTTGCCGTGCTGGCCGCCGCGCTCGCCGCCGGGAGTTACGTGGCAGGCGACGCCTGGGGAAGCGCCGGCGCCAGCTTGTCGCAGATCGCGCCCGAGTAACTCCACGCCGAGCCCGGCTCAGGTCGCGTAAGCCGATCCGGCACGCAAGCTGCTTTACGAGTGCGAATGCCTCATCCGCAGCACACGCTCCCGCCCTGGCAACAGTTACCGAGCAGCGCTCGTTCGATCGCGCCCGTCGCATCGCGCGCGCCCGTCGACCTGGCGCAAGCCGTGGAAGGCGGGCCGTGGGACGTGTGCGTCGTCGGTGCGGGCCTTGCCGGGCTGCTCACTGCGCTCGAGCTGATCGAGCGCGGCTATTCGGTGGTGGTGCTGGAGCGGGACCGGCCGCTCGCGGGCGAGAGCGGCAAGACCACCGCGCACCTGACCGCCGTGCTCGACACCCGCTACTTCGAGCTGGCACGGATGCACGGTGAGGCGTCGGTTCCGCGGATCATCGACAGCCACCAGCGAGCGATCGCGCACCTCGAGCGGCTCGCGAACCTGCACGACATCGATTGTGATTTCGAGCGCGTCAGCGCTTTCCTCGCGGCGGAGACCGAGGAACAAGCTCGGCAGCTGGAGCGCGAGCACGAGGTCAGCCACGCCGCGGGCCTCGGCTGTCAGCTGCTTCGCAACGCGCCCTTGCCGTCCGGCGCGGGGGCCGCGCTGCATGTCCCGGATCAGGCCAAGTTCGACCCGGCCAAGTTCGCGCAGGGAGTGCTGCGCCGGCTGCAGGCGCTGGGCTGCGTCGTGGTCTCTCCGGTGCTCGTCGAGAAAGTCGAGCCCGGCGAGGTGTGCCGGGTCACGACCCACAGCGGGGACGTCGTCGAAGCGCGGAACGTGGTGGTCGCCAGCAACTCCCCGATCAACGACACGTTCAAGATGCACACGAAGCAGACGGCGTACCGCACCTACGCGCTGTCCTTCGAGATCCCCGGCGTGCAATGGCACGACCTGTACTGGGACATGCAGGACCCGTATCACTACGTGAGAACCACGGCCGACGGCTTGCTGATCGTCGGCGGTGAGGACCACGAGGTGGGGCAGGAAGACGATCCGCAGCAGCGCTGGGCGCGTTTGGAAGATTGGACGCGCGAGCGGATCCCGGTCGCCGGTAACGTCGCGCACCGCTGGTCGGGTCAGGTGCTCGAGCCCGTCGACGGCCTCGCGTACATCGGGCAAAACCCCGGTGACTCCAAGGTCTACATCGCGACCGGCTTCTCGGGAAACGGTATGACGTACTCGGCCATCACCGCGCTCGTGCTTGCCGATCGGATCGCCGGCGTCGAAAACCCGTGGGTAGAAATCTACGAGCCGAGCCGCAAGCCCAAGTCGGTCTCGGCCGTGGCCAGCTACGTGAGCGGCCAGGCCAACGTCGCGGCTCAATACCTCGACTGGTTGCGGCCCGGAGACGCGGCCAGCACCGAGACATTGCCCGCGGGCGAGGGAATGATCCTGCGGCGCGGTTTGAAGAAGCTCGCCGTCTATCGAGACCCACACGGGGAGCTGCACGAGCTGTCGGCGACCTGCCCGCACCTCGGGGGAGTGGTGTCCTGGAATCGCGCAGAAAAGACCTGGGACTGCCCCTGCCACGGCTCGCGCTTCGACTGCTACGGAAAGGTGTTGAACGGACCGGCGGTCAGCAATCTGTCGAGTGCCGCGAGCGCCGAAGAGCGCGAAGAACCGAAGCAGCGGAGGGCGCAATGAACGAGGCACGCCGCAACGCCGCCTGGTTGGCAGTCACCTCGGGTGCCGCCACCTTGGCATTCGCTGCGCTCACGCTGGCCGTTGCCCGCGGCCGAACCCGCCGCTGGGACCGACGGGCGAAGACGCGGATCCGTTCCTGGGGAAGCGAGGCCGAATCGGCGGAGAGCGCAGCGCTTGCCAGCGCCCCGCTCGGCAAGTGGTGGTCGCAGGTCGGCGCGTCGCTGACGGGCGCGACGCGCTTGCTGTTCACGGGCCAGCGCGC
>JALYWZ010000190.1 GCA_030852505.1 Myxococcota bacterium
CGGCCGTGCCTCGGGTTCGCCGAGCCGCGAGGGCGCGTGGCAGCTCGTGCAGTTCAGGCACGTGGTGCCGGCGCGCTCGTCGCAACCCATCTGCGTCAGGTGAAACTCGTGGGGAAAGCGCGGCGGCACGCGCGGGCCGCGACAGGCGGCGAAGAGCGCCGAGGCCACGACGGCTATCGCGAGCGCCAACAACCCCGGATCGACCGCGGGCCGGCGCATCAACGCGGGCCCTTTGCCAGGTCGAGGTTCCAGGAAACCCGCACGAGCGTTTGGGCGTCCACGGCGGCGTACGGCGAATGAGCGACCGAGCCGCCCCACAAGAGCTCGAGGGAATCGAGCGCGCGGTAGGCGAGCGTCGCCGCGTACACGGACGAGGTCCGGAAACCGGCGATGCTGCGATCGTAGAAGTAGCCGTAGGCTTCGAGGGTCGACCCGAGACGCGCGGCCAGCTCCTGCGCGAGCGCCAAACGCAGCGAGTGGTAGCCGTTCTCCGGCGCGAGCACGCGCGCGTACGACGTGCGAAGAGTCGTGCGCCGGGCTCCGGCCGAGACCAGCCGCGCACCAAGCTCGCCGCGGGCCCCGTCGCGGCCGTCGGAATAGCGCTGGACCCGACCGCTCGAATCGAACGAAAGCCAGGAAAGCGCTCGAAGGGTCGCCGTCGCACCGGCCTCGTCGTAGCGGCCGCCACCGAAGACCGACAGCACGCTCATCCGCGACAAGAGCAGCGCTGGATCCGCGCGCTGCAGCTCGACGCCGAGCGCGAGCGACGGACTCGCGAGATCCGCCCACAGGCGCAGCCTGGACAGACCCCGGCTGTCGAGCTGCACGAGCGCGCTGCCTCCTCCCGAGACGAGCCCCTCGGGGGTGACGACGAAATCGAGGCCCGCGTCCCGGTGCTCGGTGCCACCCTGCTCGCGCTGCTCATGAAAGGACAGCGCCCCGCGCGCGAAGCGGGCGCGATACCCGGCTTCACCCCCGAATAGCCAGTGCTGGCCGCGCTCGAGCTCGAGCTCGGCATAGCTCGAGGCGGCGCCTTCGGCCGCGCCCAGGTGCCGGTAGCCTGGCCTCCGACCCCAGCGAGGTAGAGCCGCATAACCGCCGTAGGCGGCAGCGAACGGGCCGAGCCCTGCATCGCCACCGAGCGCCACGCCGTCGAAGCGCACGAATCGAGCGGCCCCACCGGCCGCAGATTGCCGTCCGATGCGCATCCAGAACGGTCCGCCCCCGTAACGGACATTTGCGGTCTGCACGTCTCCGTCGAACGGGGCGCGAGCGTCGTTCGGCGTCGGCTCGGCGCGGCCCCACGCCGAGACCTCGAAATCGAGCGAGTCGGCTCGCCACGGCGTATCCACGTCGCGCGCCTGAACGACGAGTGATTCGTGGATCGGTAGCGCGGTCTGCGTGTCGATCAGCACGCCGTTTGCTCCGGGCAACAAGGCCCGTCGGAACAATTGCACGATCGTCTCGCTGTACCCGAACAACGAAAAGCGGTCAGGGGCCGCGTTGGCGGGGGGCTCGCTGGTCGTCGTTTCGCGACGCAGCGCCTCGGCGCGAACCGGGTTCGCGCTCAGGACGAACGCGAGCCCGGCGACGAGCCGCACGCTATCGACGAGTGTCATTCCCTCGACTGGCTATTATCCGAGCCGGCGCTGAAACTGAATCCCCGACTCGGCGCACCCGAAGCGAAGAAATTGCGTGCGGGTCGGTGGTGATTTCCCGGACGCACGGCGACCACACCGCCGCCGCGCTCGTGCTCGACTCGATGCTGGGCTACCTCGGCCCGTGATTTACCAGGGTTCCATGAGCTGTCACTGAAAACAGCCGCGGGGCGTACTCCGAAACCCTCACCGTAAGGGCCCGAAACGTGACATCGTGTGAGCTTCAACGAGGAGGCTGAAGCGATGACGCCGGAGGACGTGAAGCGCATCCAGACCACGTGGGGCATGGTGATCCCGATCCGCGACCAGGCCGCTGCTCTCTTCTACGGCAAGCTCTTCGAGCTCGACCCCTCACTGCGCCCGATGTTCAAGTCGGATATCAAGGCGCAGGGTGAAAAGCTCACCGACATGATCACGGTCGTCGTCAACGGGCTCACCAAGCTCGACGCGATCGTCCCGGCCGTGCAGGCTCTCGGCAAGCGTCACGTCGACTACGGCGTCAAGGACGCGGACTACGACACCGTCGGCACGGCCTTGCTCTGGACTCTGGAACGGGGGCTCGGGGACGCGTTCACTCCCGAGGTCAAGTCCGCCTGGGCCGAAGCTTACGGCCTGCTCGCGACGACGATGAAGGCCGCGGCCCGGGCTGGCTGACTCGCCGGCGGGTCAAGCCTCGGCGTCGTGCGGCACGACCTCGGTCGAGCCTAGGTCGGGGATCTTGGCTTCGATCGCCGAGCGGATCTCCGACGCGGTTCCGACCACGACGATCAGCAGGTCTTTCTCCGGCAATCGCGCCTGGAGGGCCTGGTTGACCTCGTCCAGGGTCACGGCGGCGACGCGCTTCGTGTACTCCGCGTGGTAGCCGGGGGGTAGGTCGTAAAGGCGCGCTTCGAGCTCGAGGCCGACACGCTTCGAGGCGGTGTCGATCGCGAAGGCGTGGGAGCGCGTGAGGTAGCGTTTGGCCGCCGTCAGCTCCTTCTTGGTGACGCCTTTCTCGCGCAGCGCCCGGAGCATGCCGAGCTCGAGCTCGATGCAGGCGGCAGCATCGTCCGCCTTCGGGAAGGTCCACATGCTGAAGGCCTGGCGGCGTCGATCGAAGGGCAGGCTCGAGTACGCGCCGTAGGACCAGCCGCGCTTGGAGCGCACCTCGTCCGTGAGGCGCGCGGTGAACGTGCCGCCGAAGATCGTGTTGCCGACCAACAGCGCCGTGTGATCCGGATCGTGGGCCTGGGTGCCGAGGCCGCCGATCAGGATCTGCGTCTGCGTGCGCTCTGGCTTGTCCACGATCACGAGCCTCCGCCCTGGAGCGACCGTGGGCTCGGGCGTCGGATCGGAGAGCGGCTTCGAATCGGAAAAGACCCCGAGCACGCGATCGCTCAGCGCCTCGGCTTCGGCGCGCTCGATGTCCCCGCTGAAGGCGAACACCGGCTCGCTCGCAGCCAGGGCGCGCGCACGCTCGCGTACGTCGTCGAGGCCGATCGCCGAGAGCGAGGTCGCCGTGCCGCTCAGGGGGCGACCGTAGGGGTGGCCTTCGAACATCTTGCGGCGGAACCAGCGGCGCACGAGGCCGCGATCGTCGTCCAGGGACTCGACGAGCTCGGCCAGCACCTCGCGGCGCAGCCTCTCGAACTCTGCCTCGGCGAGCCCGGGCCGGCCGATGATGTCGCAGGCGATCTCGACGAACGCGTCGAGCGAGCGCCGGATCACCGTGCCCTGGAACAAAGTCACGCTCTGCGCCACGTCCGCGCCGACCGACGCGCCGATCGAGTCCACGCGCGTGTCGAGCTCTTGCGGGTCGCGGCCGCCGCCGGTGCGGCGCATCAAGCGCGCACACAAGCGGGTCAGGCCTTCCTTGCCCGGGGGATCGAACATGCCGCCGTTGCGGGTCGCGACCGTGAGCGACACCAGCGGCAGATCGTGGCTGACCTCGAGCAGGACGTCGGGCCGCCCTGCGGCGGCCTTGGTGGCGGCGCTCACGACGCCTCCTCCGACGCTGCCGGCGCTTGCGAGCGCACGTACACGATCGAGCGAGTGTTCAAGTCGAAGTAGCGGCGCGCGACGCGCCGCAGTTCGCTGGCGTCGGCGAGCCGGATCGCGTCCAGCCGATCGAAGGCCGCGCCCGGCCTGCCCAGCAAGGTCTCGTGAAAGCCGAGCGTGGAGGCCTTGCCGTCCATCGTCTCGAGGCCCGCGAGCAGGCCGAGCTCGAAGCGTGCCCGCGCCCGCTCGATCTCTTCGGGCTCGATCGGCTCTTCTTTCACGCGCTCGAGCTCTTCGTCCAGCACCTTCACCAGCTCCTCGGCCTTGTGGCCCTCTCGCGCGGACAGGAACAGCTCGACCAGCCCCGGATCCTTGAACGGCCCCACGAACGAGCGCACCTCGCTGGCGATTTCCAGATCGCGCACGAGCCGCTTGTGCAGCCGGCTCGCGCGGCCGCCGAACAACACCTCGATCAACAGCGACAAGATCGGATGGTCCCAGTCGCCGAAGGCGGGGCTATGAAAGCCGATCGTCACCTTCTCGGTCGGCGTCGGCTTCTCCACCTCTTTCACGCGCTGCTCGAGCTGCGCGGGCTCGGGGTGTACGTCTTCGAGCGGCAGCTGGCTCGGCGGGATATCGCCGTAGGCGCGGGTGATGAGCTCGAGCAGGCGCGACGAGCCGACGTCGCCGACCACGACGATCACGGCGTTGTTCGGCGCGTAGAAGGTCTTGTAAAACTCCGCGCAGTCTTCGGTCGTAAAGCCCTGAATGTCGGGCATCCAGCCGATCGTCGGCGCCTTGTAGGCATGGCGCGTGAAGGCGGTGGACCAGAGCAGCTCGCTCACCGAGCCCTCGATGTCGTCGTCGACGCGGTAGCGGCGCTCGTTCGCCACCACCTCCTTTTCGCTGACCACCTGCGGCTCGCGCAGCACCAGCTTCTGCATCCGCTCGGCTTCGAGCCCGACCACCAGGCTCAGCCGGTCCTTCGGGATCGAGATGTTGTACTGTGTCCAGTCGAGCCAGGTGGAGGCGTTGCTGTCGGCGCCCGCCTCCTCGAGCAGTCGGTCGAACTCGCCAGCCTTGCGGCCCTCGAGCTCGTTGAACATCAGGTGCTCGAACAGGTGCGCGAGCCCGGTCTTGCCTTCGCGCTCGTGGCGCGAGCCGACGCGGAACCACGTGTGGTACGCGATCACCGGCGCGGAGCGGTCGGGGCAGAACAAGATCTCCAGGCCGTTTTCAAGCCGGTAACGCTCGACGCGCAGGTTGGGACCGAACGCCACCGGTTCGAGCGCGGTGAGCTTGCCGTACGGCTTGGCCTTTTCGTTCAGCTTGCTGAGCCAGGGAGGGTTTGGCACTGGGTTAGCTCTCGAGCTTCAAGACTGCCAAAAAGGCGTCCTGCGGCAATTCTACGTTGCCCACCGACTTCATCCGTCGCTTTCCCTCTTTCTGCTTCTCGAGCAGCTTCCGCTTGCGGGAAATATCGCCGCCGTAGCACTTGGCGGTCACGTCCTTGCGCAGCGCGCGCACCGTCTCGCGGCTGATCACCTTGGCTCCGAGCGCCGCCTGGATCGCGATCTCGTACTGCTGGCGCGGCACGAGCTCCTTCAGCTTGGCGGCGAGCGCGCGGCCGCGGGTGTAGGCGGCGCTGCGGTGGACGATCACGCTGAGCGCGTCGAGCGGTTCGCCGTTCAGCATCATGTCGAGCTTGACCAGGTCGTCGGCGCGGTAGCCGGTGATCTCGTAGTCCATGCTCGCGTAGCCGCGCGACACGCTCTTCAGCTTGTCGTGAAAGTCGAGGATCACCTCGGCCAGCGGGATTTCGTAGGTGACCACCACGTGGTCCTTGGTCGCGTAGTGGATGCCGAGCTGCGTCCCGCGGCGATCTTCGCACAGCGCGACCACCGCGCCGACGTGCTCGGAGGGCACGTGCACCGTGAGCTTCAGCACGGGCTCTTCGATGGTCTCGATGTCGCCGGGGCTCGGCATCTTGGACGGGTTGTCGACGCGCACGACCTCGCCGGTCTTGGTCGTGGCTCGATAGACGACGCTCGGCGCGGTCGTGATCAGGTCGAGGTCGTACTCGCGCTCGAGCCGCTCCTGGATGATCTCCATGTGGAGCAGGCCCAGAAACCCGCAGCGGAAGCCGAAACCGAGCGCGTCCGAGGTGTCCGGCTCGAACTGGAACGACGAGTCGTTCAGGTGCAGCTTGCTCAGCGCGTCGCGCAGGTTCTCGTACTCGGCGGCGTCCGTCGGGTAGAAGCCCGCGAACACCATCGGCTTGATCTCGCGAAAGCCCGGCAGCGGTTCGGTGGTCCCGCCGTGGAAGTGCGTGATCGTGTCGCCGATCTTGGTGTCTTCGGTGCTCTTGATGTTGGCGGCGATGAAGCCCACCTCGCCCGGGCCGAGCTCGGAGAGCGCCGTCGGGTGCGGGCTGAAGCAACCCATCTCGGTCACTTCGTAGGCGCGCCCCGTGGCCATGAACTTCACGCGGTCGCCCTTCTTGAGCGTGCCGTCCATGATCCGCACCATCACGACCGCGCCGCGGTAGCTGTCGTACCAGCTGTCGAACAGCAGCGCGCGGAGCGGCGCCTTGGCGTCGCCCTGCGGCGGGGGAATGTGCGCGACCACCGCCTCGATCACGTCTTCGACGCCGAGGCCGGTCTTGCCGCTCGCGAACACGGCCCCGCTGCAGTCGAGGCCGATCACCTCCTCGATCTGCTCCGCGGCGCGGTCCACGTCGGCGGACGCCAGATCGACCTTGTTCAGGACGGGGACGACCGTCAGGTCGCTTTCGATCGCCAAATAGGCGTTGGCGACGGTCTGGGCCTGTACGCCCTGGGTGGCGTCCACGACCAGCAGCGCACCTTCACAGGCGCGCAGACTGCTCGAGACCTCGTAGTTGAAATCGACGTGTCCGGGCGTGTCGATCAGCTGCAGCTGGTAGGTGGTGCCGTTCTTGGCGCGGTACTTGAGCCGCACCGACTGCGCCTTGATCGTGATGCCGCGCTCGCGCTCGAGCTCGAGCTTGTCGAGGAATTGATCGACGCGCTCGCGGTCGGTGATGGCCCCGGTCTTGTCGAGGATGCGGTCTGCGAGCGTGCTCTTGCCGTGATCGACGTGAGCGATGATCGAGAAGTTGCGGATCAGTTGGGTGTCGGTCGGCATCGAAGGCACGGCCCGCGCGACGGGCGGGCGCGGGGTGTAGCATGGCGCGCTCGGACGACGGCAGAGGTCGCGGCTGCCGGCCGGAGGCGCGGATTACTTCTTCGCGGCCTTCGGCAGCGCGTCGAGGCTCATCTGCCCCGGGAGCTCGTGCTCGTAGCGCTTGAGCACCAGGTCGATGCCTTCGCGGATGTACACGGCCACCGGAACCTTGGTGCGGCCGTGCAACAGGTGCAGCCGCTCGTTCTGCTCCGGTGTGATGTAGACGGTAGTTGAGATCTTTTTCCGCGACATCGGGCCGCCTGTACCAGCCGTGACACTAGATTCCCATACGTGTACTGTCAACCGCGAAAGCTCCGTAACCGGTTATAAAAATCGAACGATTTCGAGAAATTACGGATTGTTTGCGTCAGATCGCTCAGGCGCGTGGGCCGCTTCTGCCAGGCATTCGTTTCAGGTGAGAGGTCGGCCGGTCGGCTCTTCTGCCCGCCAGGGGTCAATCGGGGTGCTCGTGGTCTCGTTGGTGGTGTTCGTTGCTCCGTCGGAGTAAGAACGGCGTTGGGGCAATGACGAGCCCGAGTACGAAGCTTCTGTTCTTGGGTTTGGCGGTCGTAACCTTCCAGCATGGCTGTAGTCAGGCGGGTTCACGTTCGGCCGACGACGTCGTGGTCGAGCGCGACACGGAGATCGTTCACGAGGACTGCGACGTCGAGTCCGACAAGAGCGAACGGCTCGACGCCAACGGCGACGGCAAGGCCGACGTCACGATCGTGCGCATCGGCAACCGCGAGCTGTGCCGCGCGCTCGATCTGAACTTCGACGGCATCGCCGACAGCTGGATCTACCTCGAGGACAACGGGTTGCACATCCGGCGCCGCGAGCGCGACTACGATCGCGACGGCCGGATCGACGAGATCGCGTTGTTCAAGAACGGCGAGCTGGTCGAGAAGCGGCTCGCGACGTTGATGACCAACCGGCTCGACACCTGGGAGTACTACCTGAAGGGGCATCTCGCGCGCACCGAGCGCGACTCCGACGGCGATCGCCTGGTCGATCAGTGGTGGGAGTACCGGCAGCCCGGTTGCCCGATGATCCACGCCGACGCCAACCGCGACGGGCGGCCCGATCCCGAGATCAGCGTCGATTACTGCCGCGAGACCGGCTACGTGCCGCCCGAGCGCACCGACGGGCAGCGCGTGGGGCCCACCTTCGAACAGAGCAAGGCGGGCTCTGACAGTCCTGCGGCGAGCGCGTCGGCGGCGCCTCCGGCAGCGCCTGCAC
>JALYWZ010000799.1 GCA_030852505.1 Myxococcota bacterium
ACGACGGGCGGCGGCGCGAGCGGCTCGGCTGCGGGCTGCTGAGGCGCGCAGCTCGCCAGGAGAATGATGCATAGGCTAAACGAGCCCAGAGTTGTCCTCATAGGTAGGTCCTTTCCCTTGTGAAGCCGCCCTTCTACCGCGACCCGCCGCGTCGAAACCAGCCTGATCGCCAATCGTGTTTCTTGGATTGTGTGGCAATCGAGCCCTCGCACCCACCTCGACGAAGCTCACCGCGGGGGGGGTTGCCGCAGCCAGGGCGGCGCAGTCGCTAGGTTTTCTGGCGGTTCTTGACAAATCCGATGCGTAAATGCATATGACCGCTCATGAAGCTGTCGAACAAGGGGCGCTACGCCGTTCGAGCCCTGTTCGATATCGCGTTTTTCAACGACGGGCGTCCGACCCAAGTCAAGGACATCGCCGAGCGGCAGAGCATCCCGCCGCGCTTTCTCGAGCAGATCTTCCAGGATCTGAAGCGCGCCGGCATCGTCGGCTCGAAGCGCGGCCCGCAGGGCGGCTACAGCCTGACGCGGCGTTCGGTCGAAATTCGGCTCGGAGACGTGATCCGGGCGCTCGAGGGGCCGATCGTGCTCGGCGATCGGGACGGAAGCGCGCGCCGCACCGGCCCCGCCAATGACACACGGCGCGTCGCCGAATCCGTGTTTCGCGAGCTGTCCGCTCGTGTCGAAGCCTGTTTCGACGGCATGACGATCGCAGATATGTGTACGCGTGCCGAAGAGATCGGTCTCCGGCGTCCAGGAACCCAACGCAATGTCTACGTCATCTGAGCAGGCTCTACCTCCACTGCCGTCACACCCGCTGGTCTTCAGCCGGGCGCTCGATCTGATCAGCGACACGCCGCTCGTCGAGATCCGAAGGCTCGGCCGCAACGCGCCGCGCGCGCGGATCTACGGCAAGCTCGAGTCGCTGAACCCCGGCGGCTCGGTCAAGGATCGGATTTGCCTGGCGATGATCGAGCGCGCGGAGCGCGACGGAAAGCTCGCTCCGGGCGGCGTGGTGATCGAGCCGACCAGCGGCAACACCGGCATCGGCCTCGCGCTCGTGTGCGCGAGCCGCGGCTACCGCTGCATCCTGACCATGCCCGAGAGCATGAGCCTCGAGCGCCGGCAGCTCTTGCAGTCGTTCGGCGCCGAGCTGGTGCTCACGCCCGAGGCCGAGCAGATGGACGGCGCAATCAACCGCGCTCGAGAGCTGGTCGCGTCCACGCCCGGCGCGTTCATGCCGCAGCAGTTCGAAAACCCGGCGAACCCCGAAGTGCATTCGGCGCGCACCGTTCAGGAAATCCTCCACGCCATGGGCTCGGACCCCGTGGATGCCTTCGTGTCTGCCGTGGGCACCGGCGGCACGGTCAGCGGCGTGGGCCGCGTGCTGCGCGATCGCTACCCCGCGTGCCGCGTGATCGCGGTCGAGCCCGAGTCGTGCGCGACGATTTCGCGCGGCGAGCGCGGTCCGACCAAGATCCAGGGCATCGCCGCCGGCTTCGTGCCGAGGAATTACGACGCACGCGTCCCGACCGAGGTGCGCACCGTCACCGACGAGCGCGCTTACCAGGTGAAGCGCGAGCTCGCCCGCATGGAGGGGTTGCTCGTCGGCATCAGCTCGGGCGCGAACCTGGCGATCGCGCTCGACGTGGCCCGCGAGCTCGGCGAGGGCAAGAACGTCGTGACGTTCCTGTGCGACACCGGCGAGCGCTACTTCAGCCTCGACGAGTACTTCGCGAAGTGACCCACCACACCCAGCCCCCCCTGCGTTCGAGCCGGAACATGCTCGAAGGTCGCCGGCTCCTCGTGATTGGAGCGGGCGGGCTCGGTTGCGCGGTCCTAACGGCCCTGGCCGACAGCGGCGCCGTGCTCGTGATCGCGGACGACGATCGCGTGGACCTCTCGAACCTGCACCGGCAGGTTTTGTACGGGCCGGACTCGGTGGGCCGGGACAAGCTCGACGAAGCGCGGCGCGCGCTCGTGTCGCTCGGCGTGGAACAGAAGCGCATCGAGCTCGTGCGTTCGCGGTTTCTGCCGGACAACGCCCGCTCGCTCGCCGCGTCGGTGGACCTCGTGCTGGAAGGCGCGGACAACTACGCGACCAAGTTCCTGACGGCCGACGCGTGCTACCTCGAACGCCGGCCCGTCGTGCACGGCGCGGCCGTGCGCTTCGTGTCGACGGTGCTGTTCAGCGCGCCCGGTGCGCGCCCCTGCTACCGCTGCCTGTTCGAAGACGTGCCGCCCGGCGCCCAGCAGAACTGCGCCGCGGCCGGCGTGCTCGGGCCGCTGGTCGGGTTCGCCGGCGCGCTGATGGCAGACTTTGCCTTGCGCGCGCTCGCCTCGGACGAGCCCCTCGCCGGTAAGCTCACGAGCTACTCGGCCCTCACGGACGAGCTCCGCGAGATCAGCGTTTCCGAGAACCCCGCTTGCCCGTTGTGCGGGCAAAATCCGCAGATTTCCCGCATCGAAGAGACGCGCTACACGGCCCCGAGCTGTGCAGCCTGAGAGCACCCAAGGAGACACCATGGTCACGATCCGCATCCCCACCCCGCTCCGCACCCTGACCGGCGGCGAAGAACAAGTGAAGGCCCCTGGAGAAACCGTGCGCGCGGTGATCGACGCGCTCGAGAACAATCACCCCGGCATCAAGGATCGCCTGCTCGACGAAAAAGGCGTGCGCCGCTTCGTCAACCTGTATCTCGGCGACGAGGACATTCGCTTCCTCGACGGCCTCGACACCAAGGTGAAGAGCGGCGACGAGATCAGCATCGTGCCCGCGATCGCCGGCGGCGCATGAGCGACGGCGACCCGTACGATCGCCAGCGGCGCTTGTCCGAGATCGGCAGCGCCGGGCAGAGCAAGATCGAGCGCTCGGAGGCCCAGCTCACGGCGGGGCCCGGCGCGTCGTTCGCGCTCGCCTTCTTGGTTCGTGCGGGCGTCGAACGCGGCTCGATCACGCGCGCTGCCACGCCGCCCAGCTTTCCGCACGCACGGAGCTTCCGCTTCAGCGGGCCGTTTGCCGTGGCGCGCGGCGCGCACCAGGCCCTGTCCCAC
>JALYWZ010000800.1 GCA_030852505.1 Myxococcota bacterium
GGATCAGGGTGAGCCGCGGCGGCGTGCTGGGGCGCGGCGCCTCCTGAACGCTGCTATCGGGACCGGCCGGGCACGCTGCGAGATTCGTCAGTGCAGACATCAATTGCTCTCCGAATGGGACAGTGTGCACCCCACGTGCCAAAAGCATTTTATTCAGCCTTATCCTGTGGTTAGAACGCTGGACTCTCGTGACCCCGCTTCGGGGGGGTATGCGGTGACCCGGGCGATTCCCAAGGCGACACACCGAGTTCTCCGCGATCGGGTGGGTTGGCACCGGCGGACCTACCCGCAGGCGGACTGGGTAGCCCCAGACCCATCCCCCCGGTCAGCCCTCCAACCCCCTTCGGGATCGCGCTTTTCCCGTGGTTTTGGCGCCGGGTCCTGGCTGACTCAGTGTGAGACTGGCCGTCCCCTGGGTCCTCCTGGCCCCGTCGGCTGTGGCCCCCGGATCGAAACGAGACGCGGCGGGGTGGCTTGCTCGTTTCTTGGCTGCGGGATCGCGCGAATGCGACAGTTCCACGCGAAACAGCGTCGCTTCGGGTCGGAGAGTCCGCGCAGAGGGCGGCCGCCGCTCGAGAGGACTTGAGCCGAACATGGGCGAAGGTAGAAATCTGGTCGGCGTCGATATCGGGTCGGCATCCGTGAAGGTCTGCCAGGTCAAGGAGACCCGCCGCGGGCTGAGCCTGGTTCGATTCGGCTACGTGCCGCTGGCCCCGCAGGTGATCGCGGACGGCCAGGTGATGGACCAGGGCGCGGTCACCGCCGCGCTGCACAAGGCCTTCGCCGAGGCGAAGATCCGCCAGCGCGAGTGCGCGCTCAGCGTCTCGGGCCAGTCGGTGATCATCCGCAAGATCGTGGTGCCGATCATGACCCCCCAGGAGCTCGACGAGCAGATCCAGTGGGAGGCGGAGCAGCACATCCCGTTCGACATTCGCGACGTGCACGTGGACTACCAGGTGTTGCGACGCCGCCCCGAAGCGAGCCAGATGGACCTCTTGCTCGTCGCGGCCAAGCGCGACCAGATCGAGGACTACGCGCAGCTCGCCCGCGCCGCGAAGTTGAAGCCGCTGGTCTGCGACATCGACGCCTTCACGGTGCAGAACCTGTTCGAGTACTCGCGGGGCCTGCCGGCCGATCGCACGGTGGCGATCCTGAACGTCGGTGCGAGCTTGTCGTCCCTCAACATCGTGGCCAACGGCGTGAGCGCCTTCACGCGCGAGATCGCCAACGGCGGAAACGCGATCACCGAAGAGATCCAGAAGCAGCTCGGAGTGTCGCACGAGCAGGCAGAGGCGCTGAAATGCGCCGCGGGCGGAGCGCCCGAGTACCGCACCACCACTCCCCCGCCCCAGGTCTTCGCCGTGATCGACGGCGTCACCTCGGCGATCGCCGCGGAGATCCAGCGGAGCCTCGATTTTTACCTGGCGACGAGCGGCGAGGGCGAGATCGAGCGGATCTTCGTCACGGGTGGCACGGCCAACCTGGGCTCGCTGATCCAGGCCATCGAGCGCCGCGCTCGCGTCCCCGTCGAAGCCTTCTCGCCGATGGAAAAGATCGCGATAGAAGGCAAGGACCTGCGGCGCGACCTGCTCGAACGGCACCAGGCCGAGCTCTCCGTCGCGCTCGGCTTGAGCCTCCGCAAAGAGAAGGAGGCGCGCGCAGCATGATCCGCATCAACCTGCTCGCGCAAAAGAAGAAGGCCCAGCGAGCCGGGCAAGAGGCGAGCCAGGCCTGGCTGGTCGCCGTCTTGATCGCGCTCTTGCTGGAGGTCGTGGGGCTGTTCGTGTTCCACGGCATCAAGAGCGAAGAGCTCGCCGAACAAGAGCGCAAGAACCGCGCGGTGATTCAGCAGATCGAGCGCTCGAAGAAGAACGTCGCCGATCACGAAGCGGTGAAGCAAAAGCTCGCCGTGCTCCGCGCCCGCGAGGAGGCCATCGCCAAGCTGCAGAGCGCCCGCACCGGTCCCACGGCCGTGCTGCTCGAGTTTGCGCGGATCCTGACGCCGAACCGCGGCCCGAGCGTGAGCCCGGAGCGGCTCAGTCAGCTCTCGCGCGACAACCCCTTGGCGGCCATGAACGCGAGCTGGGACCCGCGCCGGCTGTGGATCACGAGCTTCCGGGAACAGCAGCGTCGCGTGCGGATCGACGGCCTGGCACGTGACGGAGAAGACGTGAGCGAGCTCGCGCGCCGCATGAACCTCTCGGACTATTTCAAGGAAGTGCAGCTCTTGCCGGCACATCGCGAGGTAGATCAGGCGACCAAGCTCGAGCTGGTGCGCTTCGCGCTCGAGGCGGGAGTGAAATACTGATGGCACGCGCCGAGGTCTCCCTGAATCGCTTGCCCGCGGCCGCCAAGCTCGCGGTCGGCGTCGGGCTCGTGGCCGTGCTGGCGATCGCCTACGTGGTCGTGTTCTACGGCGATCTCTCGAACAGCATCAGCACAGCCGTAGCGGAGGAAGAGCGGCTGCGCCGCGACCTCGCGGAAGCGCGGAAGAACGAGTTCGCCTACGAGAAGGACCTGGCCGAGCTCACGCTCCGCCAGCAGCGGCAGCGCGAGCTCAACAAGGTGCTGCCGACGAACACCGAGTACCCGGCGTTCCTCAGCGCAGTGCAGAACGTCGCCAACGTCACCGGCGTCTCGCTCACGGCCTGGTCCCCGAACCAGGAAGTCACCGAAGAGTTCTACGCGCGCGTCCCGATGAAGCTCGAGCTCTCCGGCCGCTTCCACCAGGTCGCCAAGTTCCTGTACGGCATCGGACAGCTCGATCGCATCATCAACATGGAGAACATCTCCCTCAGCGATCCGAAGCAGGTCGGCGACGATCTGGTCCTGCGGGTCGAGGGCCTGGCCACGGCGTTCCGCGCCGTCGAGCACGCCACGGTGACCTCCGCCGACAAGCGCGGCGCGGCGCGGGGGGGCAAGTGACGCGCTCGCTCCTGTTCGGTGGGCTGTGCCTGGCTTCGGCCGCTGCGCTCGCCTGCGAGGACGAGAAGGTCATCCAGTCGACGGCCCGCGCCCCGAGTGCCCCGAGCGCCTCGGCGGGCACAGCCG
>JALYWZ010000801.1 GCA_030852505.1 Myxococcota bacterium
CGCAACCCGGCGGGGGGGGTTAGCTGGCGGGCTGGCCCTGGGTGCGTTCGCGGATGGCGTGGCGGAGGATGAGCGTCACGTCGTCGAGGTTCGCGGGCTTGCAGAGGAAGCGGTCGGCGCCGGCGGACGAGAGGCGCTCCCAGTCGGAGGCTCCGCCCGACGCGGTGAGGACGAGGATCGGCATGCTGCGGGAGGCGGGGCGCGCGCGGACGGCGGCAGTGAGCGCGAGGCCGTCGAGGTTCGGCATGCAGAGATCGAAGATCGCGACGGAGGCGGGCTTGCGCTCGAGCGCGGCCAGGGCAGCGGCGCCGTCGGCGACGCACTCGACGTCGGCGTCGGGGAACTCGATGCGCAGCTTGACCTCGAGCACTTCGCGGAAGTCGTCGTCGTCTTCGGCGACCACGATGCGCACCGGCTCTTGTCCGCGCTGGTGTGCCTCCATCAGCGCGCGCCGGAACGCCTCGACCGAGGGGGTGCGATCGGTCGGCTGCTTGGCGAGGGCCTGCGCGAAGACGCGATCGAAGGCGGGGCCGAGCTCGGGCGCGAGCGTGCTGGGCGGCACGACCTCGTTGGTGGCGTGCTTGAGCATCAGCGCGATCGCGCTGTCGGCGTCGAACGGCAACCTGCCGACCAGGAGCTCGTAGGCGACGCACGCCAGCGAGTAGACGTCCGAGGCGGGCGTCGGCTGGGTGTGGTCTTCGCTCGCGAAGGCGATCTCGGGCGCCATGTAGGCCGGCGTGCCCACGACCTCGTCCGACTTCTGACCCGCGGACTCGGAGGTGGCGACGCCGAAGTCCGTGATGCGAGCGCGGCGGTTCTCGTCGATCAGGATGTTGCTGGGCTTGATGTCGCGATGAATCGTGCCGGCGCCGTGGATCGCGGAGACGCCATTGCAGACGTCGTACAGGAGCGACAGCTTGGTCTCGAGCGCGAGCGGCTGCTCGAGCTTGGACAGCCAGACGTCGAGGCTGTGGCCCGCGACGTGCTCCATCACGAAGTACGGCAACCCTTCGTGCTCGCCGAAGGCGTGGATACACAACACGTTGGGGTGGTTGACGCGAGCCATGGCCCGCGCCTCCTGCATGAAGCGCTCGCGGAAGCCCGGCTTGAGCAGCTCCTGCCGGATCAGCTTGATCGCCACCGAACGCTGCAAGCGCTCGTCGATCGCGCACAGCACGACGCCCATGCCGCCGCGGCCGAGCTCGTGAGTCACGCGGTAGGTGTCGCCGATCACGTCTCCCACCTGGGGTAGCCCCTGGCTCGAGACGGGACCGTCTTCGGCCGAGGGTTGCGTCGGTGCGCAACCGGCGCCGCCGCCGGGCAACGTCTCGATCGGGCGCCGCGGGTTCAGGGGCCCGGCGACACGCTCGCGTCGCACTCGGGCGCTGACGCCATCGGGCGTCGTGTCGTCCTTGCGATCCAACGCCTTGACCCCGCTCATGGCGCCCACTCGAGCACTCGCACGGATGACGCTACCCAAGCCATTTGGTTAGCGAGACTAGCACTCGTTGCCCCCGTCGCCGCTGGCTCGTTTTTACCGCGTTCTCGCCCTCGTTCGCGATACCGGCAGGAAACGCAAAACCTCGGGGCAATTTGCACCGTGGCCCGGATTCGGGCGTTCAGCTCGGCGTGCGCGTGCGACACGCGCGTCGCGAGCTGTCACGGTCGCGCGTCACGGAGGCGCGGTGCCGACCGTGATCACCTCTTCCGGCTCGGGCAGGAGCGGGCCCTTGTGATCATCGGTCTCGAGCTTCTCGGCGCCCAGATCGACGACCTCGGCGACGACCTCGATCGCGATCGTCGCGGGCTCTCCCGTGCGCAGGCCGAGATCGTAGCCGGTCAGCGCGGCGATCGTGCCGGGGACGTACGGAGTGGCGAGCACGTCGCGAGTCGAGTGGTTCGCGAACGTGTGATTCACGAGCGCCACCAGCGCGCCCGTGCCTTCTTCCCCGTCGACCTGCCCCGGATCCTGCGGCGGATTTTCGATCATCTGCATCACGGTCGCGAAGTCGCGCGCCATCTCTTCCATGTCGTCGAAGGTGAAGACGCCGTGCAGCCGCGAACGCTCGCCCTGGCCCTTGCCAGCGAGCAGCACGCGCGAGTTGATGCCGCTCAAGTTCGGGATGTACTCGCCCTCTTCGGGATCGACCGCCATCAGCCCCGGGTAGTAGCTCGCGAACTCGTTCCAGGGATCGATCAGGATCTCGACGAGGTGCTCTCGTTCGTCGAGATTCGTGAGGGTGTAGCTGAGCTGCACCTTCATCTCGTCGATCGTGAGCCACGGCGCGTGCGGGTAGGGCGCCATGGCCTCGCCGGCCAAGTTGCTGGCTTCGGTGGGCGTGGGCGCGAGGATCGGCAGCGGCACGCGCGCGCGCACCTCGTAGATTTGCTCGTCTAGGTCGTCGTAGCTGACCGCGACGCTGGTATCCATCGCGAGCTGCACCGACGGCAGCGTGCGTTGCGTCTCCTGCTCACCACAGGCAGCGAGCAGCAAGGCTCCGAGCAGGATCCGCGAGTGACGCAGCTTCATCGCTTGCTCGGTCGGAAGACGAACGGGAAGGCGCTGTTGGTGGGCTTGTCCGCCGTGGGGAAGCGCAGGCGCGCGAACTGACGCGTGATGCAGCCCTCGACGCGCGGGTTTTGCAGCGACGAATTGCCGATGCTGACTCCGGAGACGGAGCCGCCGGGGCTGATGCTGAAGCTCACGCCGACGCTGCCTTTCAGGTTCGGCTCGCGGCCGAGCGCGATCTCGTAGCAGGCCTGGAAGGCGCCCATTCGCGAAACGACCACGCGCCGGATCTGCTCGGCGGAGAGGCCCTGACCGGCGCGCGGCGCGTCCTTGCCCGCGACCTTGCGCTCGCCGCCTTCACCGGAGCCGGTGCCGTCGCCGTTGCCGAGACCCCCGCGGCCGTTGCCGCCGAGACCGCGACCGCCGGGGCCGCCCGCGCCCCGATGTTCGACCCGGGCGCCACCGTCGTGATCGAAGGCGGCGAACCCGGCGGCCCGGCGCCCGAGGAGCCCACGCTCGTCACGGTCACCAACACCTTCGAC
>JALYWZ010000802.1 GCA_030852505.1 Myxococcota bacterium
GGGTACGCCTTTCGATACCCCGCGCACATGCCAATCCGCCGCGCCCTTTTGTCCGTCTCCGACAAAACCGGAATCGTGGAGCTCGCCCGCGCCCTGAGCGCCCGAGGCGTCGAGCTCCTGTCCACGGGAGGGACGTACAGCACGCTGCTCACGGCCGGCGTCCCGGTCGAGAGCGTCGAAGCCTACACTGGCTCGCCCGAGGTGATGAGCGGGCGCGTGAAGACGCTGCACCCGCGCGTCCACGGCGGCATCCTGGCTCGCAGCGGGATCGACGACGCCGACATCGAGCGCATCGGCGGCCGCTACATCGATCTCGTGATCGTGAACCTCTATCCGTTCGAGAAGACGCTGGCGAAGACCGGGGCGAGCTACGAAGAGCTGATCGAGAACATCGACATCGGCGGCCCGAGCATGCTGCGCTCCGCGGCCAAGAACCACGAGCGCGTGAGCGTGGTCTGCGATCCGGCCGACTACGGCGCGCTGCTCGAGGAAATCGCGCGCGAAGGCGACGTGACGCGCTCGACGCGCGCGCGGCTCGCGGCCAAGGCCTTCGCCCACACCGCGGCCTACGACGCCGCGATCAGCGGCTGGCTCAGCGCCCGCGGCGAAGACGACGGCTACCCGCGTCACCTCTCGCTCGTGCTCGACAAGGTCTACGCCCTTCGCTACGGCGAGAACCCACATCAGACGGGCGCGTTCTACGTGGAGCGCACCGCGCAGCCCGGCTCGCTCGGCTGCGCCGAGAGCCTCGGCGGCGGCCAGAAGGAGCTCAGCTTCAACAACCTGGTCGACGCCGACGCAGCGCTCGAGGCCGTGCGCGAGTTCGAAAACCCCGCCGCCGTCGTGGTCAAGCACACGAACCCGTGCGGCGTGGCGACCGCACCGACGCTCGCCGACGCCTACCGCTCCGCGCGCGACGCCGATCCGATGAGCGCGTTCGGCGGCATCGTGGCCCTGAACCGCGAGGTCGACGAGGCGGCCGCGCAGATCCTGGCCGAGACCTTCCTCGAGTGCATCATCGCACCCGGTTTCTCTCCGGGCGCGCTCGAGCGCCTGCGCGCGAAGTCCTCGCTGCGTCTGCTCGCGACCGGCGACTGGTTGTTCTCGGACTACCAGGACCGCCAGTTCCGCAGGCTCGGCGGCAGCTTCGTGGTCCAGGATCGCGACCGCACCGGCGCCGGCGAGGTCGAGCGAGGCAAGACGGTGACGCGCCGCAAGCCGACTCAGAGCGAGCTCTCGAGCCTGGATTTCGCGTGGCGCGTCTGCAAACACGTGAAGTCGAACGCGATCGTGCTCGCAGGGCCGGGCGCGAGCCCCGGCGTGTACGAGACGCTCGGCATCGGCGGCGGGCAGACCGCGCGCGTCACCTCCGTGCGCATCGCCTGCGAGAAGGCGGGCGAACGGGCCAAGGGCGCCGCGCTCGCGTCGGACGCGTTCTTCCCGTTCCCCGACGGCCTACAGGCGGCAGCGGCTTCCGGCGTGACCTGCGTGGTGCAACCCGGCGGCAGCAAGAAGGACGACGACGTGATTCGGGCCGCCGATGAAGCCGGCGTCGCCATGATCTTCACGAACGTCCGGCACTTCAGGCACTGACGCTCAGCCCTTCGGCGGTTCGTCCCAGTCTTGAACGGGCTTGCCCGTGACGCGCGAGAGAATGTCGATGGCGGCCTTCGCGCCGTCGCCCGCGCTGATGATGGCCTGGCTCCTCGTGGGCCGGGCCAGGCGTCCGATCGCGTAGGCGCCGGGCACACTGGTCTGACCATTGGCGTCGACACCGAGGCCGTTTTGATCGTCGAAAGGCAGGCCGAGCTGCTGAGCCAGCCTGGGTGACTTTCCCTCGGAGAGGATCACGAACTCTGCCGAATCCGTGACGCCACCCTCCAGCACGACGCGAAAGCGCGCTCCGTCGCTGGTAATGCTCTCCACGCGCGCGTTCTCGAGGCGACCTCCGACAGCTTCGACCTGTGCGCGCGCGATGCGCTGAAATTCACTCCCGAGGATTTCCGGTATGCCGAGGTAATTCTTGAGCAGCGCCCAGTGCATCGCGGTCTTGTCCTGACCGTACACCGTCACCGAGATCCCACCCCTGGCGAGGAACAACGCAGCGCTGAGTCCGCCCGGGCCGTCGCCCACCACGATCACTGAGGTAGCCATGGGCGAGCGTCTTAGCCGGGGCCGAGCAGCGCGGCAATCGCGCGGATGCTAGATCACAGGATGCTGCGAAGGGGTCCGTCGCTGCTTTCGTCTTTGGTTTTGGGGTTGCTCTTGATCACGGGTTCCGGCGAGGCAAAGCCGAAGCCGCGGCTCGAACAGGGACGGCTACGGGTGATCACTTACAACGTCGCGGGCCTGCCCGAGGGCGTTTCCCGCTCGCGTCCCGTCCAGAACCTGCCGCGGATCGGCGAGCTGCTCAGCCGCTACGACCTGGCCGTGGTCCAGGAAGACTTTGCGTACCCCGACGTGCTCCGGCAACGGCTGCGCTTGCCGTACGGCTCCGCGCCGTTCGTGCGCGGCGAGCAATTGCATTTCGGTGATGGCCTGAGCCAGTTCTCGCGTTTGCCATTGACGGAGGTCGCGCGTGTGCCGTGGAGCGCTTGCCACGGCGTGTTCGAGGCGTTCTTCGACTGCCTCACGCCCAAGGGGCTGATGCTCTCGCGCGTGGAGCTCGTTCCGGGCGAGACCGTCGACGTCTACGACCTACACATGGACGCGGGTTGGTCGGCGGAAGACAAGAGCGCGCGAAAGGCGCAACTCGAGCAGCTCGCCAGCGCGATCGAGCGCTTCTCTGCCGGCCGCGCCGTGATCGTCGGCGGCGACTTCAACCTGACCCGCAAAGAAGCCGAGCTGCTCCGAAAGTTCGCGACCAGGACCGGCCTCACCGATGCCTGCACCGTGCTCGCCTGCCCCGAGCCGCAACGCATCGATCGCGTGCTGTATCGCGGCTCCCCCACGCTCGAGCTCAGAGCCCGTAACTGGAAAGCCGATCGCAGCTTCGTAGACGCCTCCGGCAGACCGCTCTCGGATCACCTCCCCGTGGTGGTCGAGCTCGGC
>JALYWZ010000021.1 GCA_030852505.1 Myxococcota bacterium
CCGCGGACTCCGCCGCCTCGGCGTGTCCAATCGAGTTGACGGTTGTCGGATGGATTGAACAGGTTGGCGGGCGGGAAAGCGCGATTTTACGCGGTTTTCGCGTGGAATGGGGATTGCTCCCCACCCGCCGCGATGACCACGAGCCTCGAATTGCGCAGCGAGCGTTCCGATTTCGTTCCGGCACCGTCGGAGGCTCTGCCCGCCGCGCTGCCCGACGCTGACGAATGGTTGTCACGGACCCGTGCCATTCAGCTGGACGAGCTGTCGAGTCAGTCGGGAGCGTTGCGCAGCGTTTGGGAAGCTCTGGCCTCCGGCCAATGGATCGCGGGTGACACTTTTTCCACGGATACGCGGTTGTATCTGGTACTGCGGCGAAGGTCGGTTCGGCTGCGCGCTCCATCAGCAATCGACCTGGAGATGCTGCGCCGGACGCTGCTCGGGGAGCGGCAAAAGGTCGTGGCAATGGACTCGCGCAAGAGCCACTCCTCCGTGACGGGCAGGTTGGGGTCGTGCATGTCGGCGATGGGATTCGAGCCGCACGCCTCGCGAGCGCCCGCGCTGTTGATCGCGTCCGCGGCCGCTGCTGCCGGGCAGACCCGGCTTGGCAACGCGAGGACGACGCAAATCGAGCAAGGCGGAACGCACTACTGGATCGTGAGCGTGCCGCGACTCGAGGACGCGGTGGCCCACGCGGTGACTCGAACCGAGCTCAAGATCGTGAAGCTCGTGGTCGAGGGCCTGACGCACCAGCAGATGGCGCTCGAACACGGCTCGTCGCCGCGCACGGTCGCCAATCATATCTCCTCGGTGTTTCATCGCATCGGCGTCTCCGGCCGCTCGGAGCTTCTGGTGTACCTGGTTCAGAATTTCCCCGGCGCGGCGCGGCACGTTCCGGCCCAGGGCTCGGAGAAATTGGCCCGGAGCGCCTGCGGATGAGCGCAGAGTTCTCGCAATATTCTGCGAGCGCGCCGCGGGTGGCGTCCAAGCCCCCGGACCGGTATTGGCAACCTTGGCCGGTCACCGTACCGTTGGCGCTGACCCCCGTGCCCGATACGACACAGAGCGAGGTACGCCCGGAAAATCTCCGGCAAATAGCCCGCGAGCGCGATCTGTATCGCGGGTTGCTCGAGCTGACCGCGGAAGACGATCCGGAGCCCTTTCTCAAGAGCGCGCTCGAGCTGATTGTCGGTACCGTCGGCGCCACGCGCGGCTATCTCGAGCTGTTCGATCCCGAAAAGAGCGGTCGAGCCTGGTCGTACGCGGTCGGCTTCGAAGACGACGAGGTCAGCGACCTCCGCTCGCTCGTCTCGCACGGTATCATCGGCGAGGCGATCGCCTCGGAGCGCGTGGTCGTGACGCCCTCGGCGTTCCTGGATCCACGCTTTCGCGACCGCGAGAGCGTACGCCAGTCGCAGATCGACGCGGTGATTTGCGCGCCGATCGGCAGGAACCCGCCGCGCGGCGTGCTCTACTTGCAAGGCAAGGCCCAGCCCAAAGACGTGTTGCTCGAGCACTCGGCACAGGTCGAGCGTTTCGCGCGTCACCTGGCTCCGATCGCCGAGCAGGCTGCCTTGCGCCGCCGCCTGAGCGGTACGAGTCAGCTCGCGGAGCTCAAGGCCAAGCTCGGCGCGCAGGATTTCATCGGGGCAAGCCCGCGGCTCGCGCGGCTCTTGCAAGACGTACAGGCCGTCGCTCGGCTGGACGTGAGCGTCTTACTCTCCGGCGAGACGGGCACGGGCAAGAGCCAGCTCGCCCGGTTGATCCACCGCAACAGCGGCCGCTCCGCGGGGCCGTTCGTCGAGATCAACTGCGCGGCGCTGCAGGACACGCTGGTCGAGAGCGAGCTGTTCGGCGCCTTGCCGGGCGCGCACTCCACCGCCGTGCGCCGCGTGGAAGGCAAGGTCAGCGCGGCAGAGGGCGGCACGCTGCTGCTCGATGAAATCGGAGAGCTCTCGCTCCCGGCGCAGGCCAAGCTCCTGCAGCTGCTGCAATCCAGGGAGTACTTCCCGCTCGGCTCACCGCGCCCGGTGCGCGCGGACGTACGCGTGATCGCCGCTTCGAACGTGGACCTCGCCCAGGCGGTGCAGGACAAGCGTTTCAGGCAGGACCTCCTGTATCGGCTGCAGGTGGTGTCGATCCATCTACCGGCCCTGCACGAGCGCAGCGAAGACGCGGCGATCCTGGCGGAGTACTTCTGCGAACGCGCACAAGGTGTGCACGGGCTGGCCCGGGTCTCGCTTTCGCCGGCAGCGCTCCGCGCGGTGGAGAACAGCGTTTGGCCGGGCAACATCCGGCAGCTCTCGAACACGATCGAAGCGGCGACCATCCGCGCCGCGGCCGGGGGCGTCTCGCAGCTCGAGGTCGCACATTTGTTTCCCGACCAGGACGGCGCTCCGGGCGCGGCCCAGTCGTTGACGTTTCAGGAGGAAACGCGGCGGTTTCAGGCAGAGTTGCTGCGCCGGACGCTGGAGGCCACGGACTGGAGCGTGAGCGCCGCCGCCAAGCGTCTCGATCTGACCCGGGCTCACGTCTACAACCTGATCAAGTCGTTCGAGCTCCGACGCTAGCCCCTCGGGCCTTGAGCCCCTCGTTCGGGACCTGTTAGGTTAGGCCGGAATGGCCACCCGGAGCGTGAAGAATGCGGACGCTTCCGGGCCGTTGCCATTCACACGACGAACCGGCGTGCGCCGCGACTCCGCGCCGGAGCCCGTCGCGGCCAGCTCGATGCTGGACGTTCCGAGCCGGTTCCAGCTGCGTGAAGAGCTCGGGCGCGGCGGGATGGGCGTGGTGTTCCGCGCCTACGATCGCGCTCTGGGCCACGAGCTGGCCCTCAAGCTGCTGCACGGGGTTTCAGCCGAGGAGCGGCTGCAGCTGAAGGGCGAGTTCCGCGCGATCAGCGAGATCGTCCACCCGAACCTGGTGGATCTGTACGAGTTGTTCATCGACGAGCGGGCCTGCTTTCTGACGATGGAGCTCGTCAACGGCACGGACTTCGCACGCTACGTCGCAGGCCTTGGCGCGGTCGGTCAGGACCCCCTGGAGTGGCATGCCCGGTTCAAGGAGGCGGCGCGCCAGCTCGCCCTCGCAATCCACGCTCTGCACCAGGGCGACCGGCTGCACCGCGACGTCAAGCCCTCCAACGTCCTGGTCACGGATGCGCGCCGTACGGTGCTGCTCGACTTCGGCCTCGCGATCCCGGCGACGCGCCAGGTGCGTGAAGAGGATCGGCTCGTCGGTACGCTGTCGTACATGTCCCCCGAGCAGCGTTGGGGACAGGAGTTGCTCCCCGCATCCGACTGGTACTCGTTCGGGATGACGCTCTACGAGAGCATCAGCGGCAAGGTGGCGTCGGGTATCGACCTGCTCGGCAACTCGCCGCGTTCGAAGCTGCGCGGGCGTGGCGTCGATATCGAACCCGAGCTCGACGAGCTGATTTTGGGCCTGCTCAGCAGCGAGCCCTCGGCCCGCCCGGACGTGCGCCAGATCCTCAAATGTCTCGGCAGCGCGCAGTCCGCGGAGCGCGCCGTCAGCGTTTTGCCCCCGGTGGTGCAGGAGCTGGTGGGGCGTGAAGCGCCGCTCGCGCGTTTACGAGAGTGGTTCTCCGCCGCGGGCGCGGCGACCCGGGCGGTACGGCTTCACGGATCGTCCGGCATCGGCAAGAGCTCGCTGATGCGCGCCTTCATCGAGTCGCTGCGCGATTCGGGCTCGACTCTCGTGCTCAAGTCCGGCTGCCACCCGCAGGAAGCCGTGGCCTTCAACGCCATCGACGGCTTCATCGACGACCTCGCCAACCAGCTGGGCGAGTGTTTGACTCCGGAGGAGCGCCGTCTGTCGTTCGCACAGCACGCGGCCCTCCGGCAGATCTTCCCGGTGCTGGCCAAGGCGTTGAGCTCCGACGAGCCGGGCCCTCCCTCGTATGCGAGCGCGCGGGAAAAGCGCGAGCTCGCTTTCGTCGCCTTGAGCGAGATTTTGGCGCGGCTCGCGCGCAAGCTTCGAGTCCTGGTCTGGCTGGACGACGTCCAGTGGGGGGATCAGGACAGCGGAATGCTGCTGCGCTACCTGCTGCGGGCGGACGGGTGTCCCGGCCTTTCGTGGGTGCTGAGCTACCGCGCCGAGGACGAGCGCTCGAGCCCGTGCCTCCAGGCCTTGGGTGAAGATGCGGAAATTTGGGAAGCGACGCTGGCGATGCCGCTCGGCCCGCTCGATCTCACGCAGAGTCGTGAGCTCGTGCAGCGGCTGCTGGGCGCTGACTGGCTCGGAGACGAGCGGGTCCGCGACGAGCTGATCCGATCCGCGGCGGGCTCGCCGTTCTTACTGGCCGAGTCGGCGCGCTACCTGGCGAGCCACGCGGACAGCGCCGCCGCGGACGCGAGCCGGATCGGCTTCGATCAGATCTTGAGCGTGCGCACGCGGGAGCTGCCCGAAGACTGCCGCGCGGTGCTCGAGGTGCTGGCGGTAGCCGGCGCCCCGCTCGAACAGCAGCTGACCCTGACGGCAGCGGGCATCGACTCGGCGCGGCGCGGCTTGATCACGGATCTGCACCGCCTGTCGATCGTGCGCACGACCGACGTCAAGAGCCACTGCATCGAGTTTTATCACGACAAGCTGCGCGAAGAGGTGGTGCGTCAGCTGGACGAGGACGCGCGCGCGGCGCATCATCGCGCCATCGCCCGCGCGATCCTCGAGTGTTCTCCGCCGAATCCGCTCACGGCGCTCGAGCACTTCGAAGCGGCGGGCGACACCGAGTCGGTGCGGCGCTACGTGACGGCTGCTGCCAATCACGCCTCGAAGTTGCTGGCCTTCGAGCGCGCCGCACGGCTCTACCGCCGCGCGATCGAGCTCGAACCCGGCGATGTCCCGCTTCACGAGCTGTACCGGAGGCTCGGCGCCGCGCTCGCCAACGAGGGACGCGGCCGGGAAGCGGCAGAGGCCTACTCGGCTGCCGCGAAGCGTCTGCTCAACGACGCGAACGTGCGCACCGACGAGCTCGCGCAGCTCCAGCAGCGCGCGGCCGAACAGTTCATCCAGACCGGACACTTCGGCCGTGGCACGGAGATGATCCGCAGCGTGCTCGCCGAGCTCGAGGTGGCGTTGCCGAAGACGCGCGAAGAGGCGCATCGCAAGGCCGCGCTCTTGCGGCTGTTCGCGCTGGCGCGCGGCCTCACGCCGAAGCTGCGCAAGGAGCCAGCCGCGGATCTCGAGCTGCGCCGTTTCGACGCGCTGTGGGCCGCCAACACGCGCTTGGCGATGATCGACTACGCGCTCTGCAACTACGCCACGGCTCGCTGCGCCCTCGACTCGCTGCGTCTCGCCGAGCCGTCGCGCATGAGCCGCGCGCTCAGCATGGAGGCCTCGTTCTGCTCTTTGCTCCCGCAGCCGCTGTTTCAGAAGCGTGCGGACACGTTGCTGGAGATGGCCGAGCGCTTCGCGAAGGAAGGCGGCGATCCGGAGTACGACGCGCTGTTCGGTGCCTCGGCGAGGGCCATCATCAGCTTCTACCGCGGGCAGTTCGAGGCCACCTGGCGTCAGGCGGATCGCGCGATCGCTGGCCGGCGCGCGCTCTCCCGCGGGCGCACCTGGGAGGAGGCGCCCTGGCAGATGTGGTCGCTGCTCGGACTCGCGCTCAACGGAGAATGGGCGGAGCTCGTGCGGCGCGTGCGCGAGGCCCGGGAAGATGCGGAGCGCCGCGACGACCGCCACGTGGAGCTCAACATCAGCCTCGGCGCGCCCGCTATCGCTTGGCTCTTGCTGGACCGACCGGACGAGGGCCGCTGGCGCGCCGATCGGGCGCTTTCCTGGTCGCCGCCCGGCTACAGCGCGCAGCATTACCAGCACTACGTGACCGTCGTGGATTGCGAGCTGTACAGCGGCGACGGGCTCGGCGCCTGGGCGCGCACGCTCGCGACCTGGCCGCTTCACAAGCGCGAGCAGTTCTTACGCTTGTCGTTCATTCGAGACGATCTGCTGCGCACTCGCGCGCGCTCCGCGCTTTCGGCGGTCTCGGCGCTCCGAGCCAAGAACCAGAAGCGTACCGAGTCCGGTCACGACGCCCGCGCGTTGCTCGCGGAAGCCAGGCGAGCCGCGCGCGAAATGGACGGTCACGCCACCGACTACGCCCGTGGCTTCGCCGCCCTGGTTCGAGCCGGCGTTGCCGGGCTCGAAGGCGACCTGGCACGAGCCGTCGCCGAGCTCGAAGCCGGCGTGGCGGCGTTCGACCGCGGCCACTTGCAGTCCTTCCGCGAGGTCGCTCGCTACTGTGCGGGCCGGCTGCGGAACGACGCACACGGGGCGCTCGCCCGGAAGCAGGCCGAAGCCTGGTTGACCGAGCAGGGCGTGGTGCGGCCCGAGCGGATCGCCGTCATGCTGGTGCCTGGCTTGTTCTGAGCTCAGGCGGTCGAGAGCCGTCGCGGCAGCGAGATCCGCGTCGGCACCCGACTGAACGAGACGGCTCGGCCGTGGACTCGCTCTCCGCCGAGCCCGAGCTCCGGCGACAGCACCACGCTCGAGCCGAGCCGCGACGCTCGCGCTTCTGGCGCCGAGAGCCGGCGTTCGAGCCAAGAACGCCGAAAATCACCCGGCCCGAGCCGGCCGAGCAGCGGCTGCGCCCAGTAATCCTCGAGCCAGGCGCGCTCCGGCTCAGCGAGCGCTGCCTCCGCCTCGGCGAGCTCGCCCAGAACCAGCGGCTCGCGCTCCACGCTCACCGCGAAGCGGCGTCGGTCTTCGAAATCGAAGCGGCCGAGGCGCTTCCGATAGCCGTAGCCAAAGCTGCGATCGATCGAGAGCGCGAGCGGATTGTCGGTGATCATGGCGAGCACGAGCGCGTGGCGCTGGCCTCGGGGCTCGCGGAGCACGTTCGGTACGGCCACCAAGCACTCGTGGTACGGCCCCAACGCGAACAAGCGACTCAAGGCTCGGACGGAGTCCGCGCCCGGGCCGAGGAAAGCGCTCGCCACGCCGGCAAGCTGCTCGAAGACCCGCTCTGGTTCGAGCCCGCCGAACAGCGAGCGGCCGTCGGTGACGTGCCAGAGCTCGCAGATCACCGGCAAGAGCTCCGGCCCGCCGTCTCCGGGAGCTTTTACGTCGAGAGCGCCGTGGCCCCGGATCAAAGCCAGCAGCCGCGAGCGCTCTATCAGGAGCTCGCAACACAGCCCGTCGAGCGTCGCGGAGCTCACGAGCTCCCGCGCGCCGATGCTCATTCCAGGTCCTCGCGCGCCACTCCCGGCGAGCCGAGCACGAAATCGGCGCCGAACAGGCTGGCTGGCGTTTGGAAGCCGGGCGTGCGGACACCGCGCAAGACGGCCTCGATCACGCGGCAGCCGACCTCCGCCGTGAACGTATACGCCTCCGGAACGACCAGCCGGGCTCTCCGCCGCTCTCCACTGCGCACGACCTCGCCGACGATCACGGAGCGTTCGCGCTGGCGCTCGGCCTCGCTCGGGCCCTCGGGCAAGATCCGAGTCAGCGCCGTGAGGGCGGACTTGGCGGATTCGCTGCGCAACGCCCAGCCCCAGTACTGATTGGCCGTGACCGCGAACCAGCGAAAGGCCGTAGCCTCGAAGTAGACCTCGATGTTGCGGATGCCTGTCGAGTGATGCGCCGTGACGAGGTCCCCCCAGCTCACGGCGATCGTCGGCCGCGCGCCGCTGCCGAAGTCGGTGAAGCGCGTCTGGGTGCGCAAGCGGAGCGGCTCGAGCGTGCCGGCGCGCCGGACGTGGACGCTCGTGCCAGCGTGCTCCACGAACGTCGCCGCGGATCCGCGCGACAGCAGGTTCGACGCGGAAATGCTCAAGATCAGGCGTTCTGCGCCCGGTAGCCGCTCCGACAGGTGAAGCGCCAGACAATCGGACGGAACCACGTCGAATCCGACCGCAGGCAGCAGCATCATCCCGAGCTCCCGCGCCATCCGGCCGGAGTCTGCGGCGTAGCTGAGCGGCTCGAGCTCACCCGATAGATCCAGGTAGTCTACGCGTTGTCGGAGGCAGGCGTCGATCATCGGGCGCGCGGTCCGGGTGTAGGGACCCGCCGCGTTCAGCAGCACGCGGACGTCGCAAAGCTCGCGGTCCAGCATCGCCGGCTCGTCGAGCGCGAACACGCGATGCGGCAGGCCGAAGCGCTGAGCCACGGCGCGCACGGCCTCCGCGTTGCGCCCGGCGGCGATCGCGCCGATACCGAGCTCACGAAGGCGCGGGAAGAACAGCTGCGCCGTGTAGCCGTTCGCGCCGTACACGAGCACGCTTTCGCTGGGCATGGCCATGCTCAGGACCTCTCGAGGGCCCAGTACGGCAGAGACTCGATGAAGCGCTTGTCCCTGCCTTCGCGCGCTCCGTGAAACGCCCTCGGAAATTCGCCGAGCGCCGCACCGGCCAGCGCGTGCGCCACGGCGCGCGCGTAGTCGATGCAATCGAGGCGCAGCATCGTGTCATGCAGCCAGGCGAGCTCCGCCTGTGGCTTGTCGGCGCGTGGGAGCTCGAGCAACCGCAGCGCGCGCGCACGGTCGGCTGCGGTCGCTGCTTCGAGTAGCCGGATCAGCATCAGCGTCCGCTTGCCTTCACGCAGGTCTCCCTCGAGCTCCTTGCCGTACTTTGCGTGATCGCCGTGCAGGTTCAAGAGGTCGTCCTGGATCTGGAACGCCGTACCCAGGAAGAAGCCGAAGCGCACGAACGCGTCGAGGTCCACGCCGTCGCGCGTGCCGATCAACGCGCCGACGCGGATCGGGTAGATCGAGGTGTACCAGCAGGTCTTCTTGAGCGTCATCCGCAGGTAGTCGGACTCGGTGAGCGCGTCCGCGTTCTCGCGACGCCAGCGGAGCTCGAGCGCCTGGCCCTCGACCGATTCGCGCACCATGCGCTCCGTCTCTTCCAGGATCCGAAACGACACGCGCGCACCGAGCACGTCGCGATTTCGGAGCAGCGGACGCAGACCGAGCACTGCCAGCGCATCCCCGGCGTTGAGGGCGGCCGGCACTCCGTGCAAGCGATGGAGCGCGGGCCCTCCGCGTCGCTCGTCGCTCTCGTCCTCGATGTCGTCGTGAACGAGAAACGCGTTGTGCATCAGCTCGAGCGAAACTGCGGAGTAGACCGCCTCCTCCGCCGTGGCGCCGAAGGCCCGCGCTGCGGCGATGCACAGGCTTGCGCGCAGGCTTCGGCCCTTGCGCAGCGGGTAATCGGCGGCGAGCCGGTACACGTCCGAGCGGCGCGACTCGCGCTCGAGGTACGACGACAGCGCGCCCTGAGCGAGCGAGCCGTAATCGGCGAGCACCGAACGAACCAGGTCGGAGGGCGTGCTCACGGTGCAACCGGCTCAGTGCACGAGGAGCGTGATGGTGCCGGAGGGCCGCTGGCTACTCCGCTCGAGAAACAGGCCGTTGTACGTCCCCGTTGGTTGGCCCTCGGGGACGCGAACCCGCAGCACGGGCTGGTCCGGCGCGCCCGAGAGCTCGACGCCGCGGATCGGCTCGGCGTCGCTCCCGAACGACCGAAGCTCCGTCACGGCGAGCTCTGCCAGCGGCGCTCCCTCTCCCAGTTGAACCGAGACCTCGACGCGGCCGCGGGCATCGAGCGAGAGCTTCAACGGCGAAGCTTTCGCTAGCGGGGACGCCGACGGAGCTTCGGGTGCAGCCGGCGGCGGCTCCGGGCGCGAGCTCGCGAATGGCCCCGCGCTGCCGGCCGGGCCCGGTGCGGGCCTGGCTTGTGCGCTCTTCGTGAATTGCTCCATCACCTCGATCCAGGCCATCGTCATGTCGCCCATCGCGCGCATCAGCCGCTCGGGTGCGCTGAAAGCGCCCGCGGCGCGCCCGGCCGAGCCGTCCAGCGGCAGCCACAGGTTTTCGGCCATCCGTTGCCCCTGGCGCACGTACTCGTCGATCAAGCGATAAGCGTTGTTGATCGCCTGGTACCCGGCTGTGCGCGCGTCCGAGCCCGTGGCGGGTGCGCCTGGCCCGAAAGAGCCGTTCATCCAGGAACGATCGGGCTCGGTGCGCTCCATTTTGGGGCGTTTCGGTCGGTTGCTGTCGTCCATGATGGGTCCAAAAGTCAGGGGTGGTCGTAGCCGACGATGTCAGCGAGCGCGGGAAAGCCGGACAGCGCGTGCGCGGCGAGCATGCCGGACATCACCGCCGCTTCGACGCAGCCCATGTTCAAGCTGCAGTTCGTGTAGTCGCCTGCCAGGGTCAGGTTGTCGTAGCTCTGGTCGAGCGGAGAGATGCGAAAGCGCGTGCTGCCGGGCATTGCCTGGGAGTAGCGGTCGCTCGGTCTCACGTTCGCCGTCCAGTATTGCGAAGAGAACCGCGCCGGCCCTTCGAGCGTGGCGTCCGAGGACAACGCCGACCAGTCGAAGCCGCCTGCGACGCGGGACGCCGGCCACAGCGCCGCGGCATCGCGGTTCAAGAAATCGATGCAGTGCCTTCGGACTCGCGAGCGCTCGCCCGCGAGGAACTCCGCCGTGTCGTAATGCCGGTCGCGGGGGTCCGCGGTGTCACGGAGCACGTTGCAAAAGTACGCGAGCAGCTTGGGCGGCCGGGCCCAATCCTCTTTCGGGATCAGGTGCGTCATGTCGGCGAGCGTGTCGAAAGGCTCCACGTAGCCGGACAGGTTGATCGGACGGCTGCCCCCGCCGAGCTCCCACAGGTCCTTGTCGAGCCACAGCTGAAAGGCCTGGGTCGGCACCGACTTCACGCGCTCGAGCATGTCGCGGTAGCGCTCGTCGCGCTCGAGGATCGGGCCGCACACCGAGCGCAGGACGCCGAGCCCGACCGCGAGCACGGCGAAGTCGAAATCGACGCCGACGCGTAAGGCTTTTCTCTCGCACGCGCGCCGGTCGCTCTGCGTCTCGAAGTCGACGCCGAGTGCCTCGAGCTCTGCACCGCCCACCAGCTGTTCGAAGTGGGGACGAGCGGGCCAGCACGGGAGCCCTTTCACCGAGCAGAGCGGCTCGTACTCGCCGCCCGAGAGCGTGCGCGCCTGGACGTCGAACTCGAGCTCCTGGACGTGCGCGGAGCCGGCTCCGGGCTCCGAGAGGCCCACGTTCGTCAGCTTGTGAAAGAACTCGAAGCGCACGCCGCGCCTTCGCAACACCTCGTAGAGCGGAGCGAACACGATGTCGCCCATGCCGGCGTTCATGCGCCAGAAGAACGCGCCGCGGTAGCTGAAAAAGGCTCGAAATGCGCCGCGCAACGCCGAGCCCGCCGCGATCGCCGGTCGCTTTTCGTCGCCGTCCTCGTAAGCGAAGGCCAGATCGTAGAGCGCGCGGATGAAGGCGCTGTCGATCGCGCCCTGCGAAGCGCCGTTCAGCGCCAGCCATTCGCGGCAGTCGTAGTCGTCGATCGCGTCGAAGCCGCGCGGGTCGAAGACCAGCCGGAAGCGGATGCAGCCGCGGATCGCCGCGAGGATCAGCTCGGCGACCTCCCAGAGCCGGCGCAGCTCGTGGTTCGCCTCCGTCAGACGCCGGAGCTCGGTTTGCGCGAGCTCGGAGACCGCGTCGAGCAGACGCGCGACTAGGCTCTGCGGATATTGCGGCAGAGCGCCGAGCACCAGCTCGAGCCAGCGCGTGGCCTCGACCGCCGCGCCGAGCCCTGCGAACGCGCCCAGTCGGGTCAGCCGCTTCAGCAGCTCGGTCAGCTCGCCTTCCGAGGGCTGCGCGGGCGGGCGCACGGGGTCGCCCGTGACGTCGTCCGAGCCGGACAGCGTCGTGAGCAAGGTGCGAAGCAGCCGCGCCGCGTGGATCAGGTAACTCGGGATGTCGAGCTTGGGCGGGTTCGGATCACCTGGCAGGCCTGGCATCGCCGGAAAGTCGACCTTCCACGGTAACCACTCACCGTTCGCCGTCCGATCCATCGCGCCGTTGAAGTGCGCGGGCGAGAAGGCGTCCTCGAAGCGCAGGTTCGGGCGGCTCGGTTCGAGCTCGAGCCGCTCCGCGTAACAGTCGCGCATCAGCCGGAATGCGTTCTCGTAGTAGCCCATCCACAGGTGGAGCCCGTGTTCCTCGACGCGGCCCTGCTCGCCGCGGCCCGACGCGCCCTTGCCGCCCAGCCGAAACCCCATTTGATAGACGGTCACTTGGTAACGGCCGCCGAGCTCGGGACGCGTGAGCTCGAAGGCCGCGGTCATGCCCGCGCATCCCCCCCCGATCACGGCGACTTTGGTCGGAGGCTGCACGTTCGCGGACATGCCCTCAGTAAGGGCTGGCCTGAGTCGTCAGCACGGCGAGCGGCTCGCCGGGATAGCGATCGCTGAACAGAAAGCCCATGTAAGGGCCCTCTTTCAGCGTCCGGCTGTCGTCTGGCTTGAGCGCGAGCAGGATCGTGTCGCCGTCGACGCGCGCATTGCCGCGGATCACGCTGCCTCCGCCCCCGTCCGGACCGCAATACAGGAGAACCGGGACGCTCAGCACGTGGCTGCCGTCCACCGGGCGCCGCACGCTGACCGGTACCTCGCTCATCGGGCGCCAGGGCATGGCGACCCACGGGGGTGAGTCCGTGCCGGCCAGGATCTGCATGGAGCGCTCGGTCGCGCTCGCGCTCGCGCTCAACATTTGCCCGACGCCGCGGTACCAGTCGGCCATCTCGTACTTGCCCGCAGTGAGCTTGCCCCAGGCCTCGTTCCAGACCCGGCTCTGTTGCTGCATCGTCTCGGCCCACAGCGCAAACAGCGACAACCCGCGCTGGTAGCCCGGGAAGGAGCCGGTTCGTTCGACGTCCGGGATCTCTTTGCCGCCGGGGGCAGGGGGAGTGTTGGCCATTGGTGATGTTCCTTCCGTGGATCAAGCAGCGGCGTGATCCGTGCGCTCCTCGGGAGAGCCCCTGAGAAAGTTCACGATGCCGCTGTAGCCGAGATGGGTCATGAGCATGCTCGTCACTGCCGGCGCGAGCAGATTCAACAGCGTCTTGAAGCCGGGGATGATGTCCGCGCGCTGGGAATAGCGGAGCGCCTTTTTCGAGTACACGAACAGCGCCCCCGGATGGCGCTCGCGCACCGGCGCCATGAACGCGGCGGCATAGGTGCCCTCGTCGACGTCGATGCCGCCCGTCTCCCAGCTGCTCACGAACATCGATTGCACGCTGCGCACGAGGCGGTAGTCGTACTCGTCGAGTAACTCCGGAGTGTTGCCGTGGGCTTTCGGAGCGAGCAGGGCCTTGTAGCGGTCCTCGGCCTGGGTTCGGAGCAGCACCTCCTCCACCACGGCGGCCGCCGGCCGGGGCTCGCCGCTCGGGCGTTCGATCTCGAGCACGTTGACCATGCCGCCCTCTACCTGGGGGGACCAGTGCCACTCCACGTATTCGCGAAGCTGGTATTTGTTCGGTGCCGGCGCTCGAGCCAGCTCCGGATCGAGCCAGAACTTGCCGGTGGCTTCATCGAGCGTCCCCGGATCGCTGCCCTCGAAGAACGCCGGTACGGCTCGCTGCCAGTTCGGCGGATCCGCCATTTCGACGATTGTTTTCGCCTGCTGCTCGCTGACGCCGACGAAGAACGACCAGATGCTGACGGTCGTGATCGACGAGTCGATCGCATATTCGATATCGACCTCGTGATCCGAGTGTTCGAGCCTCGGCTTCGTGGACCGCCTCGGCGCGTGCGCATGTCTCGAATGCTTGAAGCGCTCCGCCTCTGGATGCTGGATCTTGTTCAGGGTGTGCTCGCAGCACGCGCACATGTAGGCGTGCGCCGGATCGTGCGAGGTTTGCTCCAGGCTCGGCGTCAGTCGCTCGAGCGGCATCGGGAGCGGAACGCGCCGGCGCAGCTCGGCCGGAACGGCGATTGGGTAGGGGTGGTACTTGCGCTGCCAACGCGCGAACGCGCTCGAGAGCGACGCGGAGCGCAGATACGGATCCCTCGTGGCGCGGCCTTCCGGAAGGAATGTGGTCACTCGGCGTCCATGTTTAGAACAACTACCCGAAGATCTCACCATCCCCGCGTCTGGTCATTTATTCCGCCGGACTGTTCCGTTGTTCCGTTTGTTCCGTTTGTTCCGTTGCGTCAGACGCCCGCGACCTCCGCTCCGAGGCCAGAATGCCAGGCTTCCGCGCGGGGCCCTGGTGCGGCGGCGCGCGCGGGCTAGGCTCGGGCCTTGACCTTCGGCGCGATCTTGCTCCTGTCCGTGGGCCTCGCCATGGATGCAACGGCGGTGGCCGCCGCGCGGGGCATGGCGGCGCGGACGCTGCGGCTCCGGCACGTGCTCTCGGTGAGCCTCTTGTTCGGGGGCTTCCAGGCGCTGATGCCGGGTATCGGCTGGCTCGTGGGAGCTCGGGTCGGGCCGCTGATTCAGGCCTGGGATCACTGGATCGCCTTCACGCTGCTCAGCGCCATCGGCGGGAAGATGCTGTGGGAGGCGCGCTCGGAGCACGACGCCGAAGGGAAGCCCGCGCTCTCCGTCGATCAGTCGTTCCGCATCCAGCTCTTGCTCGTGCTCGCGCTGGCGACCAGCATCGACGCGCTCGCGGTGGGCTTCACCTTGCCGATGCTCGACGCGCCGTTCGCAAGCTCGCTCGTGACCATCGGTGTGACGACGGCCGTGCTGAGCGCCCTCGGCGTGCTTGCCGGCCGTCGTTTTGGCGCCGCGCTCGGGCAACGACTCGATGCTTTCGGCGGCGTGGTGTTGATCGGTCTCGGACTCAAGATCTTGATCGAACACCTTTCGGCGTCGTGAGCGAGCGCGCTCGCGGTGAGCGCGCCGGCGAGCTTCGGCGACGGTGTGCGTCTCGAAAGAATGCCTCGCGAGCTGGGACCAAAGGCCCCTGTCAGCGTGCGCAGGGCCAATCGCGGGATCGGCTTCCGCGAAGGGCATTCGTCAACGCGCGCGCGGCGCATCGATCAGCGCGTTGACCACGTTCGAGGGTGATACGTGTAGCGGCGACGCTTGTCGCCAAGCGTGGGCGGTTCACCGACTGAGATGGGGGTGTTGCGAATCCGACTCTTGACCGCGAGTGCCGCGACGAGATACCGAGTGTGGCTACGTTTGGTCGAGGAGACCCTCGACTGGTTGGGTGGTTCGCGCAAATGCGCAAACTGGTGTCAGGAAGGATATCTCTGATGAACAAGCTCGTGTCTTCGATGATCGCTGCTCTGGGTAGCTCGTTGGTTTTTGCTGGGTGCAGCGTCGAGGCGGTCGACGCCGACAGCGAGGCGGTGGGGGAGAACGTCGAGGCCGCATGTGCCAACGGCGACGGCGGAACGAACCCGATGCTGGCGCTGCTGGCCAACGCCATGGCCAAGGAGCTCGGCCGCTGGGACCTCGTCGCGGATTTCGAAAAGTTTCGCGGCTTCAACAACCAGGAGATGCTGCGGCTGAAGTCGACGGCGCCGTGCAGCAACGGCTGCGCGGTGATCAAGCAGATCCTCGCGTATCAGGACTCGCGCCTGGATCAGGTATTTCAGTTCGCCGACGGAACCAAGCTGAGCTCCTGGTCCTTCGCCTCACGGCTCGCGACCGGCTACGACGTGATGAAAGCCTGCGTTCCGGGCGGTTGGTGCCCGTTCGAGAAGCACAAACTGACGTTTACCTCGACTGGGACCGGTCCCTGCTCGTCACTCAACAATTTCAGCGCGCAGAAGCCAGCGGGCGGAAACCTGGGCACGCCCGCGAACCTGCGGAACGCGCTCAAGTTCGCCGAAGGCAACGGCCCGAATCCGCATCTGGCGTTTTCCTCGACCGCGAACAGCGTGTCGATTGGCACGAGCCTCGAATTCCAGCCCGGCCCGTCCAACTACTGCACCGAATACAACCCGACCACGGCCAGCCCGCGCCTCGACGGCGCTGCGTGCAGCTGTCCGGGCGTGGCGTCGCCCTCGACGCTCAAGCGCGTGACCACCAACCCGACCACCCCGAACATGTTGTACTGCCGCCGCTGAGCGGCGAGTCGCTACGGCCAGGGCCTCGGACCCATCGGACCCGGTGGGGGCGGTGGGCTCGTTGGGGGGGGCATGCCGGAGTCGCCGTCGGACTGTTCGCACACGAAGCCGAGGGCGCGTCGCGTGCAGAGC
>JALYWZ010000803.1 GCA_030852505.1 Myxococcota bacterium
CCGTCGCAGTGCCACCAGTCGGGGGGACGCCTCCCGTGGCAACGGCGCCTCCCGTGGCCACCGCGCCGCCAGTTGCTACCGCGCCGCCGCTGCCGCCGCCGTCACCCTCGCTGCTCGAGCAAGCGAGCGCGAGAGGGAGCACTGACAGCGCCGACAACCAACGACGACCCGCACCAGACTTCCAGCGATTCATGATTCCTCGGAGTGCCCGGACTGTGGTCCGAGATTTCAGTACCGAATAGGGGGCAAAATGGGCCTCCCGAGGGCGCGGGTCGGATTTTTCTGGCGTAAGTGGCCGATGCGCGACGGATTGACGCGCTTCGACCCACTGCGACCCCACAAAAGTGGGTCATTGGGAAACAATCCTTGATGCCGCCCGTGCCTGAATCTGCATGGCTCGCGTCACTCTTCCCGCAACGGAATCACATCCGCGTCGATGGCAATTCGACGCGTCCCTTGGCCAGCCACCCGAAAGGCCTCGATGACACAAGCCCGCGCCATCCTGAAACTACTCTTCTGTCTGATCGCGCTGTGCATTGCCACGTATGCGCCCGTCAGCCTGGGTGAGGAAGCCCAGCCGCTCGAGGTCACGGCAAAGCTCGTGGAGATCCCCTCGACGTTCCCGCCGGACGATCTGTACGACTACGCGTACGTCATGCGTTACGAGGTGATCGGCGGCGCGATGGACAAGAAGTCGATCTTCGTCGCGCACTACAAGCCCCGCCGCCCGCGCTCCAAGATCGAAGGCAAGATGAAGTCCTTCGTCGCCGGCAAGGTGCGGAGCTTCAACCAGGGGGACGTGCACAAGCTCAAGCTGTCGCCGGATCTGAAGAAGATCTGGAAGGGTCCGCTGGTCGACGAGTTCGCCGCGACCGACAAGAAGAGCGTTCGCTATTGGGCCCTGCTGGCTGATCCCGCGTGAGCGTCTCCAAACAGAACCGCGCGAGACGGCCCCCGCGCAAGGTCGGGTGGCCGTCTCCTCGATGGCTGCTGGCGATCTTCATCACCCTCGGGGCTTGCGTATTTTCGCCGCTGCTGGAGCGGGTCGCACGCTCGGCGCTCGAGCATCGCTTGCACGCCGTCGCGCACGGCCCCTCGGCCATACGCCGACCAGAGCGCGTCTCGTTGCGAGTGGAGCGGCTCGGGCCGCTGCTCTCGAGCTGGGAGACGATCGGCGGATGCGGCGCAGGCACCTCGTCCGGCGCCGGCGTCGGCGTGAAATGGATCGGCCGCAGCACGCGCGGCGGCCTGTTCAACGCCCAGTTCATGGCCAGCTACCTGAGCTTCGACGAGGGCCAGAACTACACGAGCGGCTACAACCTGCTGCTCACGACGCAGCTCACGCGCGACCTGTCCGAGGACTGGAACGCGGGCGTGGTCGTGCCGTTCCTCTACAAGTACTACCGGGACTATTTCGACCTGGATCCGCCCGTGGACATGTCGAACGGCGGCTTCGGCGACATCAATCTGCTGCTCACCCGCAGGTTCGGCCCGATCAACGCGACGGCCCTGACGCTGTCCGTGGGGCTACCCACGGGCACCTCCGATGCGACGTTCCGGAAAGACCTGCTGAGCCAGGAGAAACAGCTCGGTCTCGGTCGCGTCACGGGCGGCCTGACGCTGGACCACACGTTCGACGAGGTCTGGGGCTTGATGGTGGCCGGCGCGAGCTTCAACTATCGCGGCGGCCAGAACGAGCTAGGTAGCTACCGCGCACCGATGGCCAGCGCCTACTGGTATGGCGGCTATTTCCTGGGGCCGTTCGTGCCGTCGCTCGGGCTCTCGTTCACGCGCGCGTTCGGCGCCGATAAGGATCGCGGGCTCGAGCAGGAGACCGCGCTGAACATCGCGGCCGCGAACGCCGCGCTCGAGTGGTCGAACGACTACGTCGCTGTGCTCGCCGGCGGCTCCCTCCCCTACTCGCTGTTCGAATTCGAGCAGCAGCCTTGGGTCGTGGCGCTCGGATTCTCCGTCTCGCCCTTCTGAGCTGTGCGCATGACCTGGCTCGCCTCGCCCGCCCCGCCGCGGCTCGCCCCGGCCTTTTACACGGCGCTGCTCGGGCTCACGGTGTTCCTGTGCGGCCTGTGCGCGTCCGCCGACGGCGACATCTTCTGGCACCTCGCGGCCGGGCGCTGGATGTGGGCGGAGCGGGCCTTGCTCACGGTCGATCCGTTCTCTTCCGGTGCGGGGGGGCGGCCTTGGACGGACGTGCACTGGCTGTTTCAGCTCGGCGTTTACGCGGCGCACGCCGTGGGCGGCTTACGCGGGCTGATCGTGCTGAAGGCCGCGGCGCTGGCGCTCGGTGTCGTGGTGCTTTCGTCGGCGGTGCGGGCGCGTGCCGGAGGCCGATCCGCGCTGCCGTACGCATTGCTGGCGTCGGCCTCGCTGCTCGCGGCACGCGAGTTCTTGCTGCTCCGCCCGGTGATCGTGAGCTTGGTGCTGCTCGCGGCCTATTTCTACCTGCTCGAGCGCTTCCGGCGCGACGCGCGCTGGGCCGTGCTGGCGCCGCTGCCGCTGCTCCAGGTCGTGTGGTCGAACGTTCAGGGCCTCGCGCCGCTCGGCGTGGGGCTCGTGTCCGCCTACGCCGGCTCGTTCTTGCTCGCAGCCTGGTTCGGGCACCGCTCGTGGTTCCCGTTCGCTCGCGAAACCACGCAACCGGGCAGCGCGCGACGCTTGTCGGTTGCGGCAGCCGCGGTCGCCGTCACCTCGGCGATCACGCCCTACGGGCTAGCGGCGATCGCGTTACCGTGGCGCCTGTTCGGCCGCATCGCACCGACCGCAGACGGCCCGTACGCGCTGAACATCGTCGAGAACGTGCCGCCATTGGCGGTCGATCCGGCGTTGAACGGCCAGTTTTGGCACCTGAAATGGTTCCTGGCGCTCGCCCTGGTCGCGCTCGTGCTGTCGCGCCGCCGCCTCGTCCTCAGTCACGTGCTCGTGTTCGCGGCCCTGCTCGGGCTCGCGCTGATGGCGAACCGCAACCTGCTTCTGTTCTACTGGTTGGGCGCGCCGATCGTCACGCTCTGGCTGTCGGCGCC
>JALYWZ010000804.1 GCA_030852505.1 Myxococcota bacterium
GATCCGCGCGATCCTGAGCTTCCTCGTGGGCGGCGTCGTCGCCTGGATCTTCAAGGACGAGCTCCTGAAGTGGCTGCTGATCCCGTTCGCCGAAGCCTGGCCCAAGGAGCTGAACCTCGGTGATCCGGCGATCCACTTCGAATCGCCCGCGGCGCTCTTCCTCGCCTACATCCGGATCGCGGCCATCAGCGGGCTCGTGTTCGCGATGCCGTTCATCCTCTACCAGATCTGGGCGTTCGTCGCGCCCGGCCTGTACTCGCGCGAGAAGAAGTTCGCGGCCCCGTTCGTGATCTCTTCGTGTGCGCTGTTCGCTGGCGGCGGCTGGTTCGGCTGGAAGTTCGCGTTCCCCGCGGCCTTCAAGTTCTTGCTCGAGCTCGCACCACCCGCTGCGGCCGGGCACGGCATCAAGGTCGAGCCGACGGTGATGATCGGCTCGTACCTCGAGTTCGTGACGCACATGCTGCTGGCGTTCGGGTTCATGTCGCAGCTGCCGATCCTGGTGCTGTTCTTGTCGATCGCCGGCATCGTCAATCACCGCCACCTGATCAAGTTCTTCCGCTACTTCATCGTGGTGGCCTTCGTGGTCTCGGCCGTCATCACCCCGCCGGATCCGCTGAGTCAGCTGCTCTTGGCCGTGCCGCTGATCGGCCTGTACGGCGTGTCGATCCTGGTCGCGTACTTCTTCGGCAAGAAGGATCTCGCGGTCTGAGGCGGGCCGTCACTCCTCGCGGGCGTACGGCTCCCCGCGCAGGATCGTGAAGGCGCGGTAGATCTGTTCGACCAGAATCAGCCGCGCCAGACGGTGCGGCAGCGTCATCGAGGACAGGCTCAGGCGGAACGCAGCCCGCGCCGAGAGCTCGCGCGGTAGCCCCTCGGCGCCGCCGATCGCGAACGCCACGTTGCCCTTGCCCTGCGACGTCCAGCTGCCGACCTTCTTGGCGAGCTCGCTGCTCGACAGCGCGGCGCCGTCGACCTCGAGCGCCACGAGCAACGCGTCCTTCGGGATCGCCTTGTCGAAGCCGTCGGCGCCCTTGACCTCGCGCTCCTGGACGCGGGTATAGCGCCGGATCCGCCCCAGATAGTCGTCGCAGAGCTCGCGAAAACCGCGGTCTTTGAGCTTCCCGTGCGCGACGACGACGATCGACAGCTTAGCTTCCGCCGGACGCTTCGGGCACGTTCAGGCGCCGCGCATCCATCCACAAGCCGTCGAGGTCGTAGAGAGCGCGCAGCCGGTCCTGGAACACGTGCACGACCACGTCCACGAAATCGATCAGCACCCACTCGCCGCGCGGCAAACCCTCGACCGAAATGCTGCGGTAGCCCTTCTTGGTGAGGGTCGAGTCGACGGACTCGGCGATCGACGACACGTGCCGATCGCTGGTGCCCGTCATCAACACCAGGTAGTCGGCGTAATCGACCTTGCCCGTCACATCGATGATCTCGACCTCCGACGCTTTCTTGTCGAGGCCGGCTTCGGCCACGAGCAGCGCCATCTTCTGGGCTTCCTTGTTGGTCTCGCGCAGCGTCTGAACGCCGCGAGCCGGCTTGGGTTCGATCCGGGTTACTCGCTTGGGGCTGGTCTTGGCGCGTTTTTTCGTCACGTTCCTCCGTGGTGCGCGGGGTATCGAGCAGCGCGGCTCAACCCCGCACCTGCCCTTCACCGAGCACGATCCATTTCTCCGTGGTCAGGCTCTCGAGGCCCATCGGGCCATAAGCGTGGAGCTTCGAGGTGGCGGTGCCGATCTCGCAGCCGAGACCGAGCTCCCCGCCGTCGTTGAGCCGCGTTGAAGCGTTGACGAGCACGCAGCTCGCGTCGACTTCGCGCAAGAACCGCTGCGCGTTGGCGTAGCTTCCCGTGCAAATCGACTCGGAGTGATTCGAGCCGTAGCGCCCGATGTGCTCGAGCGCCGCGTCGAAGTCTGCGACCACGCGCACGGCCAGGATCTTGTCCAGGAACTCACGGCCGAAATCATCGTCGGCGGCGGGGCGCATCGCGGGCACGAGCTCGCGCGAGCGCGGATCGCCGCGCAGCTCCACGCCCTTTTCGAAAAGCGCCGCTGCCACGCCCGGTAGCAAGCGCTCGGCGGCCTCGGCGTGGACGAGCAGGCACTCGAGCGCGTTGCAGGTCGCGGGCCGCTGCGCCTTGCCGTTGACGGCCAACGCCGTGGCCATTTCGAGCTCGGCGTCGCGGTCGAGGAACAGGTGATTGACCCCCTGGTAGTGCTGAATCACCGGAACTCGCGCGTTCTCCGAGACGAAACGCACCAGGCCTTCGCCGCCGCGCGGGATCGCCAGATCGATGAGCCCGCTCAGACTCAAGAGCTCTTTGACGGACTCGCGATCTGCCGCGGGCACGACCTGCACCGCTTCAGCGGGCAGCCCGGCCGCCGACAGCGCCGCGCCCAGGATCTGACCGAGCACCTGGTTGGTGTGCCCGGCCTCCTTACCGCCACGCAGCAGCACCGCGTTGCCCGACTTGAGGCACAACGACGCGGCGTCGATCGTGACGTTGGGACGCGACTCGTAGATCATCGCGATCACGCCGAGCGGCACGCGCTGGCGGCCGACCAGGATGCCGTTCGGACGGCGCTGCATCGCGCCGCGGCTGCCGATCGGATCGGGCAGCGCGATCACCTGCTCCACGCCGCGCGCGGTGGCCTCGGTGATCTTCGGATCCATGCGCAGCCGATCGAGCATCGGCGCGCTCAGCTGGCCGCGGCCGGCCTCGAGGTCGCGAGCGTTGGCCTCCGCGATCTGCGCGCTCGCGCCTCGTAGCAGCTCCGCGACGTTGCGGAGCGCGCGATCTTTGGTCTCGCTCGATGCCAGCGCCACGGCGCGGGAGGCGCGCCGGGCGGCTTTCGCGAGCTCACTCACCGAAGAGGACATGCCCCTCATTGTGCCAAAGGCCCACCGCCATTCCAGCGTGTTTGGCGGTTTTCCAAGCAGTGCGTCCCGCCACGACCCGCCCAACCGGCTAGTGACTGGCTCCGCCGGCCCCGCTCGGAGGCGGAAACGCTGGTGCACCGCCCGGCCC
>JALYWZ010000805.1 GCA_030852505.1 Myxococcota bacterium
TGGTGTGGGCGGACTCGTTGCTAGCGGCGGAGTGGGCGGCGCGGCCGGCAACAGCGCCGGAGCTTCGAGCGGCGGAATCAGTGTTGGCGCCGCCGGCAAGGGCGGCGGCCCCACGGGCGGCGCAACCACGGGTGGCGGAGCAGTCGCAGGGAGCGCAGCGCGCGGCGGCGGAGCTGACCCGGGCGGATCACCAAGCACGGTCGCGGGCGCGGCCAGCCAGAGTGACGCGTCGTCAGCAGATTCGGGATGCGGTTGCAGGGTCGCCGGCCAGCGCAACAGCTCGGCCGCGCTCGCCGGCGTTGCGCTGCTGCTCATCCTTCAGTTGCGGCGCAGACGGCGCGAGCCTCGCATCAACCAGATGAACCCGATTGCGCTGCGGACGAGTCGGCCTTTCGGTACTTCGCGGGCGGCAGGCCGAACTCCCGCTTGAACGCGCGGATGAACCCGGCCTCCGATTCGTACCCCACCTCCAGCGCTATCTGCAGGACGCTGTCCCTCGCGGTCTGCAGCCGGCGCGCGGCGAGCTGCATCCGCCACATCGCCAGATAGGAAAGCGGCGACTCGCCAAGAAATCGCGCAAACCGTTCGGTCAAAACGGAGCGCGAGGTCGCGGCCTCCGCGGCGAGGCTGTCCAGCGTCCATTGCCGGGCGGGCGCGCGATGGATCGCGGCGATGGCGGCGCCGACGACTTCGTCACGCGCGGCCGCGAGCCAGCCGACCTGCTCCGGGGGCAGCCGTTCCATGTAGCGGCGCAGTGCCTCGATGAAGAGGGCCTCGGCCATCTTCGACAGGAGCGCGGACCGCCCGGGCCGACCGCTCCCCGCCTCCGTGACCAGGTGACGGATCGACTGCTCGAGCCACTGCCCCGCCACGTCGTCGCGGAGATTGATCTTGATGATCGTCGGCAGGCCCGAGAGGAAGAGGCGGTCTGCGTGACGTTCGCAGCCGAAGAAACCGCAGACGAAGCGCGTCGCCTCACCACCGCCGCCGAGCTGCAGCGTTGACACATCCCCGGCCAGGAACCGATCCAGGTTCGGCCCCGTCTCGACGATCTCCGCCGCTCGACCTTTCGAGACCACGTGCGGATCGCCATGGGGGACGATCAGCACATCGCCAGCAGCCATCGGCTGCTCTTCGCCATCGCCGAAACGCACGAGCGCGTCGCCCTCGGTCATCAGGTGATAGCTGACCAGGCGCTCCGTCCCCGGTGAGAGCAGATGCGCGTACTCACGAAGAGGGGGTACCGCAAACGCCCAGGGGCTGGTGCACACCGCGCGGTAAAAAATCGCGCCGGTCATGCGCACCGAGCCAAGCGCTTCCGACAGAGCATCCATCACCGCTCTCCAGCGTTCTCCCAGCTTCCCGCGGGCCGTGGTCCTGCAAGGAAGTCAGGCCGCGCGGCAAACCATCGTGCCGTCGCTGCGCGCAGGCTCTGGCTCATCGAGCGCCCGACTTTGAGCGTGCCAACGCTGGAAGGCAAGGGACCGCCGCAATCCCCGGAGAGACGACATGAAAGCCATCGATGAAACCAAGCTCAATCGATTCGTAGGACAGATGCTCGGCGACCTCGGCGGAGCGCTGAGCGTCCCGCTCGTGCGCATGGGTGACCGTTTGGGCCTGTATCAGGCGCTCCACGCCGAAGGTCCGATGACGCCGGGGGAGCTGGCGTCCAGGACGAACATTGCCGAACGCTACGCGCGCGAGTGGCTTTCGCACCAGGCCGCGTCCGGCTACCTGAGCTACGACGCCAACACGGGCAAGTTCAGCTTGCCGCCCGAGCAGGCGCTGGTGCTCGCCGATAAGGACAGCCCGGTCTATCTGCAAGGTGGCTTCGATCTGGCGGTGACGATGATGGAAAACCAGGCGTTGCTCGAGCCGGCCTTTCGCTCCGGCAAGGGCGTCGGCTGGGGCGAGCAATCGCAGTGTCTGTTCTGCGCAGCAGGTCGCTTTTTCCGCCCGGGTTACCTCAATCACCTCGTCCAGTCCTGGCTACCGGCGCTGGACCAGGTCGTCGCGAAGCTCGAGCAGGGCGCCACGGTCGCGGATGTCGGCTGCGGCCACGGCTTCTCGACCGTGATCCTGGCCAAGGCATTTCCGCGCTCGACCTTCATCGGCTACGACTTCCACTCGGGTTCGGTCGAGCAAGCGCGAGCTCATGCCCGCGAGCACGGCGTCACGGCGAACACTCGCTTCGAGGTCGCGCTGGCCAGCGAGTTCCCCGGCAAGAACCTCGACCTCGTCACGTTCTTCGACTGCTTGCACGACATGGGCGATCCAGTCGGCGCCGCCCGGCACGTTCGCCAAGCACTCAAACCCGAAGGAACCTGGATGATCGTGGAACCCGCCGCGGCTGACCGACTCGAAGACAACCTCAACCCCGTCAGCCGACTCTACTACGCCGCCTCCACCATGATCTGCGTCCCGACCTCGCTCGATCAACCCGTGGGTGCGGCGCTGGGAGCTCAAGCCGGCCTCAAGGCGTTGTCGGCAGTGATCTCGGAGGGCGGCTTCCGCAACCTTCGCAAAGCTGCGCAGACTCCCTTCAACATGATCTTGGAGGCAAGACCCTGAGCAACGAACGGCACCACTGAGGCCCGGGCCGAGGGTTGACAGGGTGCTCGAACCTCGTATCCTGACGCTGTCGTGGTGGGAGAACGTGGGTTCTCGTTGCGGACGCCCGCCGAATGGCTGGTGGTCTGCGTCGATCGCTTCAACCTCGCGAAAGGCCAGGAGCTCACGGAGCTCCAGGTCCGATTCCTGAGGGCGCTGCGCTGGGGACTCGACTCCGACGATTCGGCAACACTAGCGCTCGCGCGAGACCTCGAGGATGCTCTGTCCGGCGGCGCTGCCTTCGAGAGCGTCGTGCCGTCGCGCGGAACCGCAGGCGCCGGCGACCTGTTCCGTCGCTTGGAGCTCGCGACGTTGCGCGGGCAGATCTCGGTCGAGCGAGAGACGCTCTTCACATTTCGTGAGCCGGAGGAAGCGCCGGAGCTCGCGCTGCCGCCATTACCGAAGCCGGCGCGCGAAGCGACGA
>JALYWZ010000191.1 GCA_030852505.1 Myxococcota bacterium
GGGTAGGCCGGTGGCCGAGTCGATGTGCGCGGCCGCGAGCTGGCTCGCGCCGCCGCCGAAGCCGCCGCCCGTGCCCAGCGCGATCCCCCCGGTCACTCCGGGTGCCACGTTCTTGCCGATCAGCACCGAGACGGCGTGGTTTGCGTAGTGGTCGCGGCCGGCGCGGCCCTCGACCTTGCTGCCGTTCAGGTTGCGACCGAACACGTTCAGCGTCGCGAACGTGACCTGGTCGGCCAGCCCGAGCTCCGCGAGCACGTTCAGCACGGTCTGGATCGACTCGATGCCGGTGACGTGTTGGTCGGCTTCGTTCTGCAGGTCCGCGTCGCTGTGATTGTCGCCGCCGAACGCGAGCCGGATCGTGACGGCCGGGGTCACCTTGGCCAAAAATAGCGCACCAGCCGCGCGAGCCTGACCCGCGGCGTCGTTGCCCGTGATGCCGCTCAGCGTGCTCGACAGCGACTCGGTCAGCTCCCGAACCCGCAGCTGGCTGTTGGCGAGCGCGTCCAGGAACTGCGACTGGATCGGCGTCGACGACTCCTTCGCGAGCGCGTTCAGCTGGTCGAGGGTTTGATCACGCAGCTGACGCAGGTTGCGCAGCGCGTTCGCGCCGCCCGGACGCATGCCGAAGCCGCCGCCCATCATCCCGCCGCCGCTCGAAGATCCGCCCAGCATGGCCTTGAGGCTCGTCGGCGACACGTTCGCGGCGGGACGCCCCTCGAAGGTGAGCAGCTCGGCGGCGTTGCGGCCAGCGCCGATCGAGATCGGATCCGCCTGCACCGTGCCCAGGCAGCCTGCCAGGTGCTTCGCGTAAAGCGACGGCAGCATCTCTGCCTTGTTGGTGCCGCCCATCATGCGCAGCACCTTGGCCTGATCGCCGTGCACCACCGAGCCGGTCCGGTAGTGGAAGAAGTTGATGCGGGAGAGCGTGGCGGCGGCGAGCTTTCCGCCGTTGTCCGTCGCGGCCCACGGCAACGCCGCCTGATAGCTGGTGTTGCCGAGCTGCAGCGCTGCGGGCGCCATCGTGTCCTGCTGGGGGTGGATCGCGGCCGGGTCTTCGTAGGTACCGGGGCAGTTGCAGTTGATCGGATCGCCGTTGAAGTTGGCGCTCACGATCAAGAACTGCGCCTTGTCGATGCTGTCGATCACGCAGGCCAGGTCTTGCGCCGTCGCCGTGCGCGGGTTGGCGATGAACCACGCCGGCAGGCCCGTCGCCACCGCGCGCAGCCCGAGCAACCCCGTCCCGAACAGACCCGCAACCAGAGCTTCACGTCGCTTGATCATGGCGTCCTCCTCACAGGCCGAACGAGACGGAAGTGGGCGACTGGCAGGCCGCGGCGAAGGTGGAGCGCAGGGCGTTGGTGGCGCTGGCTCCGCCGCTCTTCGCCGCCGCGTCGTGATCGGTCAGGATCTGCACCGCCGGCGCATGCTTGGGATCGCCGGGGGGGTAACCCATGATGCGCGTGACCATGTCCTCGATCGCGCCCGCGACGTCGCTGCTCGTGTAGATGGTGTCGGTTTCGGCGTCGACGGCCCGGACCGAGATGTCCTCGCACAGCATCTCCGTCGCGGCCCGGAAGAACAACGTCGGCTCGCTCGGCGTAACCAGGTTCTCCGAGCCGCGGCCGAAGGCGTCGGCCGGGATGTTGCCGGCGATGTTCAGCGTGTTGTTCTGGGCGCTGCTCGGCTTGGGCACCGACAGCGCACATAGGTCCGCCTGACCGAGCCGGTTCGACAGCGCCTGACAGAACTGATCGCGCCGCGCGATGCTGACCCTGTGACCGAGCGCGGGGTTCTGCGAGGTCACGGTTTCGGCAGCGCCCGTCACGAGCGGCGACGAGAACAGCTCCACCACGAGCGCGCTGTACTTGAACCCGCTCTGCTCGAACGCGGAGGCCACGCGCTGAAATTCGGGATCCGCCTCGTCGCAGGCCGCCGAGTTGGCGAAGAAGCACAGCTTCTGTGTCATCGCGATCGCGAAGCGGCTGGTCGGCGTGCCGCTCTTGCTGTCGGTCACGCTCGCGAGCAGCGCGCCGACGTCCGCCAGCGTGCCGCCGCTCGAGCGGTCTTCGTTGACGTTGCGAAACGCGAACACGCCGCCGGTCTTGGCCGGCCGCGGGTTGGCCGCCCCGCCCATGAAGCTGCCGCGCGCCGGGAAATCGTTGCGATCGTTGAAGTCGAGCTGAGTGCCCCAGAAGTCCTTCAGCGGGTCGAGCATTTTATGGCAGCCGTAACACTCGCTGCCTTCGACCGAGTGCGCGGCGTCCACGGCGCTGGTGCTGACCGGGATGATCGCGGCGTCGGGCGTGAATGACTCGCCGAGCGCGACGATCAGCGCCTGGTTGGCGGTGACGCGGTGCTGGTTGCTATCGTTCGTGGCCCACAGCGCGAGGAACGCGGGCGTGCTGTAGAAGCCGACGCGCGGCAGACGCAGGCTGAGCTTCGTGGCCTCGCGCAAGGCCGGGATGTCGTATGGCTCGAGCCCGTGCTCGCCGGTGGGGCCGACCTGCTCGATCTCTACCCAGGCCCAGTCCTCGGTGTCGGCGATCTCGAAGTAGGGCTTGGAGGCGTGCTCCCAGCATTCAGGGTTCGCGGCGAACGGGACGCGCGGGGTGTAGCCGATCAGGCGCTGGAACAGCTGCGCGTAGCCCGTGATCTGCTTGGTCATGGCCTCCCCGCGACAGGTGGTGAACATGCCGCCGCCGCCGCCGGGCCCGCTCGCCGCCGTGGCCGGAGGAGAGTCGTCGAAGGTCAGCGAGCTCACGGCTTCGGCGATCGGGATCGTCACGCCGTCGCCGTAGTCGAGCGTCCACGACACCGTGCTCGTGGCCATGTTGCCGCGACCGAAGCCGGCGAACGGCTGATCGTTCGGCATCTCGATCTGCAGGTACACGGACTTGAGCGCCGTCGTCATCATGTAGCGCTGCGTGGTCAGCACCTCCGTGAACGGCTGGTCTTCGAGCACGAGCTGCCACGCGGTCCTGGCGAACATGTCCTCGATGTTCTGGACCATGCGGAAATAGACGTCGTCGCCGACCGCGCCGGTGCCGAACGGCCCGAAATCGAAGCCACCGTTTTCGAGCAGCTGCGGCTTGAAGTCCTCCGTCGGAGTGAAGCCGACCTGCTGAAAGACGTTGCGGAAGAAGAACAACATCTTGTCGCGGAACAGCGGTTGGAACTCCGTCCCTGTCGTCCAGGTGCCGATCAGCTCTTTCAAGCCGGCGCTGCCGCTCGCGCTCACCTTGGCGATCTCTTCGTCGGTCGGCGCGAGGCCCGTGAGCAGCCCCTTCACCTTGCGGACGGTCGCGGCCGCCTGCACCGGAGCGAAGGGCGCCGTCGGCGCGGTCGGCGGCGCCGTGCTGGTCGGTACGGGACCCGGATCGCCTGGCGTGGTCGGATCCGGCGACGGCGCGGAAGGCGTGGTGCTCGTCGACGTGGGGCTCGGCCCGCCCGTGGGCATGGCGGTGGGCGCGCCGGGGCCCATCGGCGCACCATCCGAGCTCTCGACCGAGCCCGTGCATCCGACGAGCAGGGCGCCGAGGGCGCCGCAGAGTCCCGAAAAACCTGAGGCCTTCATCTGCTCCTCCCGAATGAAGCGGCAGCGCCGCGTTCGACACCCGTCAGCTGAACTAAAAGATTCCGGCGTTCATGGACTTCAGGCTCGCCAAATACGGACCGTGCTTCGCGGGGAATGTGTGATTCGGCTGCCGAATGGAACGACTGCATGCGCGACCGGGGCGAGTGTCACCGGAACAAGAAAGTTCGAGTTCGAGGCTGAGCTGCCGGGGTGAGCGAGGTCCCGATCGTGCGCGCTGACCGGGCTCGGGAGATCGCTCCGCGCACACGCTCCCTGATGCAGTAGCCGGGCAGCCAGTTCAGCAGGCGACCTATATGTGGAAACGCGGCGGGGCCCACCCGCCCCAGATGTCCCGTTAGTTCCGGGGCTGCTCACACCCGATTACCGGACGCAAATGTCCGAACTCACCATCCCCACGTCCGCGACACGACGCACAGACAGGGCTCCTCGAGCAGACCAGGAGCTCTACGCGGCGATCGTCGACAACGACGAAGACTGGCAGCGCCGAGCGTTCGAGCAGCTGCACGGTCTGGTGCATGGCCTGATCCTGAAGTGCCTCGGATCGAACGCCGAGGTCGCCGATCTCGTCGGTGACGTGTTCCTGACGTTCTTCGAGACCGCTCACCGCATCCGCCGCCCGATGGCGCTTCGCAGCTACGTGGTCTCGATCACGATGAACGCCGTGCGCCGCGAGATCCGACGGCGCAAGCGACGGAGAGCGCTCGGCGGTGTGTCGCGAACTCCACCGGAGCTCGATCACGAGCCAGGCCACGACGATCCGAAAGCCAAGGCCGCGCTGATCCAACTGAGCCGCATCCTCGACGAGCTCGGCGGTCACGATCGAATGGCGTTCCAGCTGCACAGCCTCGAGGGCATGCAGATCGCCGAAATCGCCAGCGCGCTCGAAGTCTCCCAATCTACCGCCAAGCGCCGCGTGAGAAGAGCCAGCGAGCACGTGTTGAAGCGCGTCTCGCGGAACGCGCTGCTCGCCGACTACCTGCAAGAAGGCACTTCGCGAAGACGCGGCTGAGCCAAGGTCGTACCTCGGCGCACTCCGAATCACCGACCCGCGAGCGGGCGCGTGACATCGGCGGTCGGCGATGTAATCTCGGTCGACGGATCGCGCGGCAGCACGCCCCAGGTGGGGGAAAGTGCGGCGCTGCGAGTTGCCTCGGGCACGGCTGTCGGAGGCAGATTCAGGGGAGCGGCGTAGGGCGCGGAGTTTGCTCGGAGCCATGTTTCCGGATGTCACCCTCGGGAAAGAAGCTCGCCGTCGATCCGTCTCGGAGCGAGGGGGATTCCCCGAATGAGACGCAGCTCCGACAATCACCCCGGTGAGTGACGATGCGACTTAATTTCGCGCACGCACAGTCCGTAGGAACGCACACACGCTCGGGATGGCGACTGGATCCGCCATCACTCGGGCGGGAGGACGAGATGAGTTCTGCTTTCCCCAAAAACGCTGCGCCCGTAACCCTCCACCATCTGGGGCTCGCCAAGTTGGTCGGGTTGGGCCAGGCGTTGCAGCAGGGTCCCGAGCAGACACGTCGCTCGCTGGATGTATTCGAGACGCTCACCCAGCACTGGGGAAACGCTTCGGCAGAACCGAAGCCGGCATGGCCGAGCGACATCACCGACGACGGCACGCCCTTCGAGTTTTCGGTTTCGTTTCACGAGGGCGGCGTCGATCTGCGCCTGCTCGTGGAGCCGCAGATGCAGCCGAGCACGCTGTCCTCGAACTGGAGCGCTGGCCTCGAGATCAACCAGCGCCTCTGTGAGCGCTACGCCGCGAGCGACCGCGATTTCGCCAAGGTAGCCGACTTGTTTGCGCCGGCGGCCGACTCGAACGCGCAGTTTTCGATCTGGCACGCAGCCGTGCTGCGACCCGACGGCACCCGGTTGTTCAAAGTCTATCTGAACCCGCGGATCCGCGGCGCATCCGCCGCGCGCGAGGTGGTGAGCGAGGCGCTTTCACGGCTCGGGCGTCGCGACGTTGCCGAGCGCCTCGCGCCGGTTCTCGCAGACGAAGGCTCGGAGCCGCGCTACTTCTCGCTCGATCTCGAGGAAGCCAAGACCTCTCGCGTCAAGGTCTACGTGGGCCGGAGCGACTCGGTCGAGGCGATCGATCGGCTAGCGAGCAGTGTTTCGGACCTCGCGCCCGGACAGGCCGCCGCGTGGGTCGAGCGGCTGTCGCAGCGCCGCGAGCGCTTCGCCGCGCGACCGATCCTGACCTGCTTCGCGTTCGACAACGAGAGCGCCGTGGCGACGGCCACCGTGCACGTACCGGTGCGCTGCTACGTCAGAAATGACGCCGAGTCGGCCGAAGCCGTCTCGAGCTTCCTTTCCCCATCGCAGGCTGCGACCTTCCGTCGCGTGCTGTCGGCGCTTTCACCGTGCTCGCTCGAGGAGAACACGGGGCTCATCACTTATGCGTCGCTGCGCCGCTCGGCGAAGGGCCCGCGCGTGACCGTCTACCTGGCGCCGCAGGTGTACTCGTTCGGCTCGGCCGTCAAGCTGCCGGTGCCCTGACCGCGCGGCCTGTCTCAACCAAAGCTGGGGTATTTTTCCCAGTGCAACCGGCGCAGCGCCTGGGCGATCGACTCGATCCGCGTCGCGTCTTCTTGGTGACCGAGCTCGAGCTGCCGCTTGGCGTGCCATTCTGCGGCGCTCAGCAGCGTCGAGTGAACCGAGTGCGCGCACCGCGGTCGCGCCATGGCGTGCGCGGCCGCGGCGATCGCTCGCACGGACGCGGCCTTGAATCCGCTACCCTCGTGGGTCACCGAGTAGTGGTTGATCTCTTTCAAGTGAAAGAACTCGACGAAGGCGCTTCGAGCCGCCGAGTCCGGCGGGATGGCGTCCACCTCGACCACCTGGAGCACGCCGATGCCTTCAGGGTACTTGGTCCCGAGCTCTCTCACGATTTGCATGCCGCGTGTGTAGGCCGTCGCCAGGGTCCGCCGGCGCCAGATCATGAACAGCATGTTGAAGGCCAAGCCCTTCGCGTGATCCTCGTCGAGATCGACCAGATCGAAGTGTCTCCTGGATTCCGGTGCGTTCATGGCTCGAGCTTTGGCGTGTTGCTATGAGCGTACGCCGTTACCGGGGCTTTCCGCTACGCTGATCATGGCGTGGTGCAGGTCGTCCGCGAGGCGCTTCATGGCGTGAAAGGTGCGCTCGATGGCGCCCGCTACGGCGGCCCGCGCAGCCGGCGCCACGACCAGGCCTTCCAGCTGCTTCTGGCCAGCATCTTCGAAGACCTCGTGGCTCTCCTCGGCGAGCAGGTGTTCGCCGCCGAAATAGCGCAGACGGCGCGTCACTCCGGCGCGTTTTGCGTAGCCGGACACGCGTCCGAAAAACTGCTGGGCGGCTTCCTCCAAACACAGAATCAACGCGAGGCGGCTGAAGTCGTCGCTGGCCAGCTCGACCCGACCGACCAGCTCGTAGGCGACGTCCCGCGTCACCTCGTACTCGCGCGAGAACAGATCCTCGACGCGTAGCTGGATCCCGAGCGCTTGCAGATCTTCGAGGTACCACTGCTCGTGGCCGCGGTCGCCGCGCTCCATGGACTCGATCAAGCGGTGGAGCTCCGGGTCCGTCGCGCGGCGGCCGGACAAGCGCAGCACGTCCTGGAACGCAAAGACGAAGAAGCCGAGTCGTGGCAAGAGCGCTGCGAACTCGGCGTAGCTGGCGGGCCCGTCGAGCCGCTGAATGAACGGGTGGGAGGTCAGCTCCGCCCCGCGCTCGTGGATCAGAGCCTCGACCTCTCCCATCGTGGTTGGCTCGACTGCGCTCATCGGGGCCGCATTCTACGGGCGCCTTACCCGGTGTGCAGCGTTCGCAGCGCAGAAAACCTGTGTTTCGAGTGGCGGCGGAATGCCGGAGGCCGTTTGGCCTCCACACGCGTACAGGGGAGTGGCCTATCAGGGATAGAGATCGGCGCGGATCGCCATCACCAGGGCACAGTGGGCGAGCAGGTCGGCGTCCGACTTCACCTCGTTCGTGTAGTTGAGGCCGTACGGCCAGAAGTGCTGCGAGTCCCCGTGCACCTGGGCGGCGGGGTCGCCGTCGATTTCACGGAGCTTGGCCGTGGCCGTCGCGCCCGTGAAGATCCCGTCGCGGATCATGCGGCCCCACTCGTTGCTCCCGACCCCGACGGTGTGCCCGATCTCGTGCATCGCCGTGATGTAGTTCATCGAGTCTTGCGAGCCGAAGCGGATCGAGCCGTTGACGTTGCCGTCGGCCGTCGCGACGCTCGGCTCGTACGAGGCGCGCAGCTGCTTCGTGATGTCGGTGTAGCAGTTGTAGTAGCCGAGGGCTTTGTCGAGCGCGGCCGTGATCTTGTCGTAGGCGGCGGTTTGCGCGGCCGTCGGGGAAGCGGCGCGCATCAGCGTGTAGCTGATCGAGCCCTGGTACGGGCAGCTCGAGCT
>JALYWZ010000806.1 GCA_030852505.1 Myxococcota bacterium
CGGTCAGGTGCTCGAGCTCGAGCGCAAGTATCACGACCTCGAGCCCGTTCAGGGAGCGGCGTTCCGCGTTCAGCTGTGGGATGGCAGCCTGGTCACCGGCACGCTGGACGCAGAGGGCAAGGCGACCGTGCCCGTGTCCGCAGCGCCGGTGCGCGTTCAGTACGGGCCCGATGCGCGACCGTACGCCTGGTACGAACCGGACAACCCCGACTACGAACCGGACCTGTCCAAGGCGGAGCTCGAAGCGTTCGTCAGTGAGCGGATGAAGACCTCATGAGCGCGGCCGACGAGATCGAGGCCATCGTCGTCGAGGTGGGTGAGTGGCTGTGGGGCACGGTCCAGGGCGGCTTCAACGAGAAGCAATCGATCAGCCAGATCATCGTCGACGCCGTGATCGGCATGATTCCGATCGTGGGAGACGTGACCGCGGCGCGCGATCTGGTCGCGGTGATCTTGCGGATGATCGAGGAGCCGGAGAAGCGCGAGGACAAGCTCGAGTGGGTCACGCTGGTCCTGCTCTTGTTCGCGCTGATCCCCGTCGCTGGCGGCGCGATCAAGGGCGTCGGCAAGCTCGTGCTCAAGGCCGCTGAAAACGGCTCGGACGTCGCCAAGGTCGTGGTCGAGGTGGTGAAGGTGCTGAACTTCGCCGGACACTACGGCGACGCCGTCGCGTTCTTCAAGGCGTTGAACTTCGAAGCCCACACCGGCGAGATCCTCGGGCAGTGGCGCAAGCTCACGCAGCGGCTGGACGACGTCTCGGACGTGATCCTGAAGAACTGGAGCGCGGTGATCCCGGGCGGCATGATCACCCGCATCGAGCAGCTCCAGACCGGCGTGCGCCAGCTGAAGGAGCTCGGCGAGCGCATGATCCCGGACGCGCTCAAGGAGCTGAACGCGAAGCTCCAAGCCGTCCAGGCGCACCTTTACCAGGGCGAATGGCACGAGATCGGCGGAGCGATGAAGAGCGCCACGCGCGAAGCAGAAGCGCGGCTCGTCACCAAGACCGTCAGCGGCAAGCCGACCAAGGTCTGGGAGCTCAAGGACCCGCCGTTCCCGCCCAGCAAACTCGCGGAGTTCACGCCGGCGAAGGGCTGGCCCGATCTGTCCAAGCCGCCGTGGAACGACCCGGCAAAGGGCGGCGACTGGGCGATCAAGTCGTTCAGCGGCGAGATCAAGGCCGTCAAGCTCCCGCCGGGCACGAAGCTCCGCCGCGTCGTGACCAGCACCTCGGCCACCGATGGGCTGTTCTGGAGCTACACGCTGCCGAGGGACGGCCACGCCTGGCGCACCGAGTGCGCCGTGCTCGAGAGCTGGAGCGGCAACGGCTTCTTCGTCGAGCTCGAGGTGCCAGCGTCGGGTCTCTGGGTCTGGGAGGGCAAGATCGCATCGCAGATCGAGAGCGACACGGCGAAGGCCACCGCCGGGCAGTTCTTGCCGGGTGGCGATACGCAGCTCTTGATCGACTTCAAGATGCCAGCGCACGCCGAAGCCCAGAAGATTGCTGCCGCGCTCCCTCGTCAACCGACGAACTGGGTCGGACACATGGGCGTCAACGTGCCGTCTTCCACGGTGTCGGTGGAAAAGCTGGGCGAGTATGAAATAACGGCGAAGCGGACCGGCACCGCAGCCGCGACCGGCGCTCGCGGAGCCCAAGCAGCGAACAACGAAAGCAGTCCGTAGATGAGTGGATTTACCGCAACGAATCTGCAAGGGCACGAGCTTGCGATCTCGCTCGACGACCGCCGGAGCGCCTTCTGGCTGCACCAGAAGTTCACCTCGCGCACGTACATGCGGCACATGGCCGCGCTGTTCGCGAACTTCGTCGCAGGCTACGAGGACTTCGTGAAGCAGAAGCCCGCCGCGGATTACAGGGAGAATCTGCGGGAGTTTCTCAAGTACAAGGCCCACCTCGAGAGCGGGCTGCGCTCGATCGAGGCGGGACAAAAGAGCGGCTACGAGGAGCTCTTCGTCGGTTGCTTCTTCTTCGAGTACCTGTCCGGGCGGCGCTTCGAGTTCGGCTTCGAGAACCAGATCATCGGCTGGCGCTCCGACGAAAACCACATCGGGCTCTACGCCTGGGCCGACGTCGCGGTGCGCATGGCGTGGCGCATCAAGTGGGCCATCTCTGCGCAATGGGCGTTCCCCGCCGTGCTCACCGAGAACGCCGTCGGCCTGCCGCCGGCAGAGCAGCTCCCGGCGATTCACGTGCCTTACGGCGCGATCATCCCGACGGGCACCGAGATCCCGGTCAGCGGCATCTGGGAGCCAATTTCGACTCCCGGGCGCTGCCCTTCGTACCTCGGCGCCGGGTGGCCTGCCCCCGAAGGTCGCCGCGCCATCACCAGAAACGACCGCGTCGAGCTCGACGACGACGGCAGCCAGTCCCAAGTCACCCTCTACGAATACGGGACCGAGCCAACCCAGTGGCAGCTGCTCTGGGAGGACCACCGTTATGAAGGCGACCAAGATCCGGACGAGAGCCTGTACCTCGACGCGAGCACGGCTCCCCCGCCCTGGCCCCCCGCGTACGTGGCCGCGAACAACTAGATTGCGGAGCGGGTCAGTCGCACTTCAACGTCTTCAAACCCTTGCCCGCCCCGACCACGGCTCGCAGCCCGGCGTGGACGCACGAGACCGGATCGGCGGTGAAGCTGTAGCCGAGCGCCACCGGGAAAGCTTTGGTGGTCTTCCAGTCCGTGGCGTTGACGGTGCCGTCGTCGCCGTCGCTCCACGTGATGCCGAGCGGGTTATTGGCGGCGACGTCGCTCGCCGTGGCGAGGTTGTTATTTCGTAGGTCCCAGAAGCCGATCTCGTCGCTGTCGCGAGACGTGACCGGGTTCTTCACCTTTTCGAAGTAATTGGCCTCGACCAACGCGTGCCCTCCCATCCGCACGTTGATGCCGGACACGGAGACGTCGAGAAACTGATTGTTGACGAGATGTGAATAGCCGCCGCGCTGGAGCGGGACGCGCGAGCCGACCTTCTCGAACAGGTTGTGGTGGAAGGTGATGTGGCGCACGTCCGTGTCG
>JALYWZ010000807.1 GCA_030852505.1 Myxococcota bacterium
GGGGGCGGGCCTGACTTGCTGCGGGCTGGCCCCGCGGCTTCGAGCGCGAGCTTCAGGTAGCGGCCCGTCTGGCTGTTGGGATCCGCGGCCAAATCCTCGGGCGTCCCCTGAGAAACGATCTGGCCGCCGTGCTCGCCGCCGCCGGGGCCCATGTCGACGACCCAGTCCGAGCACGCCACCAGGTCGATGTTGTGCTCGATCAGCACGACCGAGTTGCCGGCGTCGCGCAGACCGAACAGCGCGTGCGTGAGCAGCTCGATGTCGGAAAAATGCAGGCCGGTCGTGGGCTCGTCCAGCACGTAGAGCGTGCGGCCCGTCGCCTTGCGCGCGAGCTCGGTCGCAAGCTTCACGCGCTGGGCTTCGCCGCCCGAAAGAGTGGTCGCCGGCTGGCCCAGCTGGATGTAGCCGAGACCGACCTGCCGCAGCGCCACCAGCCGCTGGCGGATGCGCGGGATGCTCTCGAACAGCTCGTCCGCCTCGTCGACCGTGAGGTCGAGCGCATCCGCGATCGATAACCCGCGGTACTTCACCTCGAGCGTCTCGCGGTTGTAACGGCGCCCCGAGCACGCGTCGCAGGTCGCGTACACGTCGGGCAAAAAATGCATCTCGATGCGCAGGACGCCATCGCCCTGGCAGGCCTCGCAGCGGCCGCCCTTCACGTTGAACGAGAAGCGCCCGGGCTTGTAGCCGCGCGCGCGGGCTTCGGGCAGGCCCGCGTACAGCTCGCGCAGGTGGGTGAAGATGCCGGTGTAGGTCGCGGGGTTCGAGCGCGGCGTCCGGCCGATCGGCGCCTGATCGATGCTGATCACCTTGTCGATGTGCTCGAGCCCCTCGATGCGATCGCAGGGACCCACCCAGCCGGTCGCGCCGTAGAGCTCAGCGCGTACGGCCGACAGCAACGTGTCGACCACCAGGCTGCTCTTGCCCGAGCCGCTGACGCCGGTGATCGAGGTGATCAGGCCGACCGGCACTTCGAGCGTCACGTCGCGCAGGTTGTGGGCGCGCGCGTTGATCACGCGCAGCTTGTCGGGGCCGGGCCGGGTGCGCGCGCTCGGGATCGCGAGCCGCTTCTTCCCCGACAGATACGGCCCCGTGACGCTGCGCGGATCTTCGGCGATCTGCGCGGGGCTGCCCTCGGCGACGATCGTACCGCCGTGTGCGCCAGCGGCTGGCCCCATGTCGACCACGTGGTCCGCCGCGAGGATCGCGTCGCGATCGTGCTCGACCACGATCACGCTGTTGCCCTTGACCACGAGCCGGCGGAGCGCTTGCAAGAGCCGCTCGTTGTCGCAGGCGTGGAGCCCGATGCTCGGCTCGTCGAGCACGTACAGCACGCCCACCAGCGACGCGCCGATCTGCGTCGCCAGCCGGATCCGCTGGCCTTCGCCGCCCGAGAGCGTGTACGCCGCGCGATCCAGCGTCAGATAGTCGAGGCCGACCTCGATCAAGAATCCGAGCCGCTCGGTGATGGCGCGCACGAGCGGCAGCGCGATCGTGGCTTCGCGGCCCGCGACCTGATCGTTCTTCGCGTAGACCTCGAGGAACGCTTTCACTTGCTGCAGCGAGAGCCGGCAGATTTCGCCGATGTTCTTACCGCCGACCTTGACCGCCAGCGCCTCGGGGCGCAGCCGCACGCCGTTGCAAGCTTCGCAAGTTTGCGTCACCACGAACCGGCCCAGATCCTCGGGGCCGATCGCGCCGTCGTCGGGCTCGTCTTCGCCGTCGGGCAGCTCCCCGGACTCGAGCAAGCGCGTCAGTCGCGGCACGATGCCGTCGTACTCGCGCGGCTTGCCGCGGCGCTTCAGTGGAGCCTCGGCGGTTCCGAACAGGATCGCGCGGCGGAGCTCCTCGGTGAGGTCGCGGAAGGGTAGGTCCGGGTTCACGCCGATCGCCTCGACCACGCGCTGCACTTCGGTGGCGCTGGCGACCGAGCCGCGGCGCCCGAAGGCGGCGATCGCGCCCTCGCGTAGCGAGCGCGTGTCGTCGAGCACGATCCGGTTCACGTCGATGGCCGAGCGCACGCCCAGCCCGCCGCAGCTCGGACACGCGCCGTAGGGGCTGTTGAACGAGAACAGCCGCGGCTCGAGCGGCGGCAAGGTGATGCCGAACTCCCAGCTCACGAGCCTTTCGCTCATCACGACGGGCTCGCTGCCGTCGCCGGCGTCGATCAGCAGCGTGCCGTCCCCGAGCTTCAACGAAAGCTCCACCGAGTCGGTGATCCGGCCTTTCGCCCCGTCGCGAACCACGATCCGGTCCACGACCACGTCGAGCTCGTGCGGCCGTTGCGGGTCGAGGTCGAGCTCCTCGCCCAGGTCCTTCAGCTCGCCGTCGATGCGCGCCCGCACGTATCCGTCACGGCGCAGCCGCTCGACCTGCTCGAAGACGTCCCCGTTGCCGTTGCGGATCACCGGCGCCAGCAGCACGACGCGGGCGCCGTCGCCGCGCGCCACGATGGCATCGGCGATCTCCTGAACGGTGTAGGCGCGGAGCACGCGCCCGGACTTGGGGCAGTGAGGCACGCCGACGCGGGCAAACAGCAGCCGCAGATAGTCGGCGATCTCCGTCACGGTGCCGACCGTCGAGCGCGGGCTCTTGCCGAGCCCCTTCTGCTCGATGGCGATGGCCGGGCTCAGCCCCTCGATGCTCTCGACGCGCGGCTTCGGGAGCTGGTCGAGAAACTGCCGGGCGTAGGCCGAGAGCGACTCGACATAGCGCCGCTGCCCCTCGGCGTAGATGGTGTCGAAGGCCAGTGAAGACTTGCCGGAGCCGCTCGGACCGGTGATCACGACGAGCCGGTTTCGAGGCAGCTCGCAGCTGACGTTCTTCAGGTTGTGCTGGGTGGCGCCGCGAACGACCAGACTATCCATGACCGGCGCAGGTCTGCCGAGACCCGCGAACCAGCAGCTCTACCACCTTTCCGCCCGGCGAGCGCGACTCGCATTCCCTCGATTGAAGAGCCATTTTCGTCGCAAGTTCGCCGTCCCGGCTCGAAGGGGCGGGGGAGGCTCCACCTGAACCATCGGCCGGG
>JALYWZ010000808.1 GCA_030852505.1 Myxococcota bacterium
CGAGCTCAGCTCGGCGGGTCGCGGCTCGCCGTTCTTGGTCAAGAACCGCACCTCGCAGGGCAAGGCGGTCCGCTGGTGCTCGGCGAGCGCTGCCAGGTCATCGGCGTGGACGAGCTCGGACAGCGAGCGCCCCGCGAGCTCCGCCTGCACGTATCCGAGCCACTCCGCGAATTGCCGGCTGGCGCGGGCCATCCGGCTATCTCTGTGGACGAAGCTCGCGTCGGGCCAGTCCTCCATCAACTGGTGGAAATTCAAGCGATACGCCCGCAAGCGCCGCTCGAGCCGCTCGCGTTCGGTGATCAGCGATTCCTCGGCGCGCCGGAGCTCGAAGCTGCCGAGGGCGGCCTTTTCGACCAGCATCCGCAGGCGCACCGCGCCATAGCCGCAGACGGTGGCTTGTGCGCCGAACACCAGCGCAGTGCTGGCGAAGATGCTCGAGTCGCTGCCCGTGGAGAGTTGCAGCGCGCCCTGACACAATGCAGCAGTGAGCGACGCGAGCACGATCGGCGGCACCGTCATCCACAGCGCCGCCGCCGCGACCACGATCATCATCGTCGCGGTCTCGAACGACACGAGCTCGGCGGGGTTCGGCGCCGCGCCGAGCAGCGTGTATTCGAGCGCGGCGAAAGCCGGCACGTCCAGCAGCGCGGGCGCGTAGGCCGACCCGAGCGCGACGCGCTCCGAGCGGCGCGAGAGCTGCCACAGCCCGACGGCTCCCGCGATGTGCCCGAGCAAAACCAGATCGCCGTTCTTCCACTCGGCGAGGCCCACCACGCGCCCGAACACCCAGAAGGCGAACAGCGGGAACAACAGCAACACCACGCGCATTGCGTTCAACGTCCGCGCGTTCTCGAGACGCTGATTGCGGATGGCGTCGCGCGCCGCCGTCTGCGCGAACGGCCGCCCCGCCGAGATGGATGGCGACTCGGACTCTTCGCGGGCGGGGGAGGCGGGGCTTGGGTTCACGGCATCCCAGGCGACCGGGGCAACGGGCCCGATTCGTTCAGTTTAGACGGGTCCGTGGGCCGAATGCCAATTTTGCCAGACTCGGTTTGCCCAGACTGCCAGTCTCGCAGAACCTGGAAATTCCGCATGCGTTCGGCCGGCGAGACGCTACGCTGCGCCGGGTCTATGCCGAGCTACCACCTCGTCACCTTCGGGTGTCAGATGAACCAGCACGACTCCGAGCGGATGTCGGAGCTGCTCGAGGCGTCGGGGTACGTGGCCTGCGACGGCCCAGAACACGCCGATCTGGTGTTGCTCAATACTTGTTCGGTCCGCGAAAAAGCCGAGCAAAAATTGCGCAGCGAGGTCGGGCGCCTCGGCATGCTCAAGGCCCAACGGCCCGAGTTGGTGATCGCAGTTGCCGGTTGCGTGGCGCAGCAGGAAGGCGAACGCCTGCTCAAACGGCTGCCCCAAATTGACCTGATCCTCGGGCCGGACCGGATCGCCGAGCTCGGTCAGGCTCTGGCGGAGGTCGAGCTCGGTGCACCGCAGCGCGTGCTCACGGGGTTCGACGTGGAGGAGCCCCGCTTCCTCTCGGCAAACCCCGGATCGCTCGGCGCGGATCCGAGCGCGTTCGTGACCGTGATGAAGGGCTGCAACGAGCGCTGCTCGTTCTGCATCGTTCCGCACACCCGCGGACCCGAACGCTACCGTCCGGCGGCGGAAATCGTCGACGAGATCTCGAAGCTGTGCGAGCTCGGCGCGCGCGAGGTCACGTTGCTCGGGCAGACCGTCAACAGTTACCGCGACCCCGAGCGGACGCTCGAGCGGGAGGCTCCCGGAGCGTCCTGGCAGAACACGACGCCGCGCCGCGCGGCGGAAGACGAGAGCGAGTTCGCGGCGTTGCTGCGGCGCATCGTCGTCCAGGTTCCGAAGCTCGAGCGCCTGCGCTACACGAGCCCGCACCCGCGCCACCTCACGCGTTCCTTGATCCGCGCTCACGCCGAGCTCCGCCCCCTGGTGCGTCACGTGCACCTGCCGGTGCAGTCCGGGAGCGACCGCGTGCTGCGGCGCATGCTCCGGCGCTACAGCGTGGCCGAATACCGGGAGCGCGTCGCGGCGCTCGCGGAAGCCGTGCCCGGCATCACGCTCTCCACGGACATGATCGTGGGTTTTCCGGGAGAAACCGCGGAGGATTTCCAGAAGACGCTCGAGCTCGTGCAGGACGTGCAGTTCGCCGGACTGTTCGGCTTCAAGTACTCCGTGCGCCCGTTCACGCCCGCGCGGAACCTGGAGGACGACGTGCCGGAGCAGGAGAAGGCCGAGCGCTTGCAGCGCCTGTTCGAGCTCTCCGACGCGATCCGGGTGCGCCACCTCGAGAGCCGCGTCGGCAGCGATGAGACCGTGCTGGTCGAGGGGCGCAACAAGCGCGGCGCGTTCACCGGCCGCACCGAGCGCAACGAGATCGTCCATTTCGAAGCGCCGGGGCTCGATCCGATCGGGCGGCTCGTGCGGATCCGGATCGAGCAGGCCTTCAACAACTCCCTGTTCGGCAAGCTCGTCGATGCCGCGGAGCTGCCGAAGGAGCGCGCGTTACCCGTCACCCTGGCGCGCCGCGCGTTGCCCGTGGTGGTGGCGTGAGCGCGCTCGTACGCGGCTACGCCGGCAAGGCGCCGCGGCTCGGCAATCGGGTATTTTTGGCCGAAACGGCCGCGGTCGTCGGCGACGTCGAGCTTGGCGACGACGCGAGCATCTGGTTCGGCTCCGTGCTCCGAGCCGACGTCGGCTACATCCGGGTCGGCGCCCGCTCCAACATCCAGGACGCCTCCGTCGTGCACATGACGACCGAGCTATCCAACGCCGAGATCGAAGAAGACGTCACCGTCGGACACGGCGTGATCGTGCATGGCGCGCGGATCCGCTCCGGCGCGCTGATCGGCATGGGCTCGATCCTCCTGGACAACGCGGTGATCGGTGAACAGTCCTGGATCGGCGCGGGCTCGCTGGTGCCGGCCGGCGTCGAGATCCCGCCGCGGCGGCTGGCCCTCGGGCGCCCCGCCCGCGTGATCCGCGAGCTTACGC
>JALYWZ010000809.1 GCA_030852505.1 Myxococcota bacterium
CCTCACGACCGCCGGTGACCGCTGCTTTGCCTCCGTTACCCGAGCTCGCCGGTGCGCCACCGCCGGGCGCGGCTCTGCCGCCGCTGGTGGAGCCGCCCGAAGCGCCGCTCGTCCCGCCTGAAGCTATCGCGCTCGGGCCGCCGCTCTCGTCATCGTCGGAGCAGCCCGCGAAAGGTAGCGCCGCGATGAGGGCGCACGACCACCAAGTCCCTCTCTTCATCGCGGATGAGTATGGATGCCCCGATGACGAGCGCAAGGCTCGCGCGCTCGTCACCGGGGGCTCGGTCCCTTGCGATCACCAGGTCGTGATGAAGGCCCAGGGATGGCTGCCAGCCGTGGTCTGGATGCAGTAGCCGCCGTTACGCGCGGGCGGAACCGTGGCCCAGTTCAGGTTGTTGCAGGGGCGGAGCTCGCCGTTCACCCGCAGCGTGCGCGGGCTCACGAAGTTGCCGCAGTTGCCGCCGTGCACGACCTGAGTGGTCTCGAGGCAGACGGCCCCGGTGCCGATGTTGCTCCCCTGGTAGCTGCCCACCCACGAGAACTTCTTCGGGTTGCTGCACAGGCCGGAGCAGGGCGAGGCCGGCGCAGCCGGGTTGACGGTGATCTGCACGTCGTCGGAGCCGATCAGCGCGCTGTCGTTGGCGGTGAGCCGCAGCACGTACACGCCCGCTGCCGAGAACGTCGCGGTGGTGACCGGGTTGGTCGCGTCCGCGAACGTGACGGTGCCCGGCCCGCTCACCTTGGTCCAGGCGCGCGAGAGAGCGCCGGGCGGGTTCGGCAAGCCGTCGTCCGTGGCGCTGCCGTTCAGGCTGGCGCTCGCGGGCAGCGTGATGGTCTGATCGGCGCCCGCGTTCACGGCCGGCGCAGCGTTGCTGCTGCTGTTGAGGAAGCCCGTGTAGAGCAGCAGGTTCGGCGAGCCCGTGCCCGGGTCGGTGACGAGCCCCGGCGTGGCTTGCGACGTGAGCTCTGCACCCACCTGAGCCGGCGTGGCCGTCGGGTTCAGGCCGAGGTACAGCGCGGCGGCGCCGACCACGTGCGGCGCAGCCATCGACGTGCCGCTCGAATCCGCCTCCGATCCGGAGAGCCACGCCGAGTGGATGTTCACGCCGGGCGCGAACAGGTCGAGGCAGGGACCCCAGTTCGAGAAGCTGGCGCGGGTGTCGGTGGTATCGGTCGCGCCGACGGTCAGCGCTTCCGGCGTCGAGCCCGGGGAGTCGTTGCAGGCGTCGAGGTTGTCGTTGGCCGCGGCGATACCGTAGGTGACGCCCGACGCGATCGAGTTGCTGACGGCGTCGTTTTCGGCCTGCACGAAGCCGTTGTGCAAGCTGATGTTGGCGACGGCCGGACCCACGTGGTTGGCCGTGACCCAGTCGATGCCGGCGATCACCCGCGAGGACGGACAGGAGCCGAAACAATCGCAGACGCGCACGGAGTGCAGCGTGACCTGCTTGGCGACGCCCCAGCTGGCGGAGCCGATCGTGCCGGCGACGTGTGTGCCGTGCCCGTGACAATCGTCGGGGTTGGTGTCGCTGTCCACGAAGTCGACGCCCGCACCCACGCGGGTACCGAACTCGGGATGGTCCGCGTCGATGCCCGTGTCCAGGATGTACGCGTGCACGCCGGCCCCTGCCTGATCCGGGTAAGTGTAGGTCGTGCTGAGTGGCAAGTTGCGCTGGTCGATGCGGTCGATGCCCCAGGTCGCGCTCGGCTGCGTGGCGACGATCGAGCCGATCGCGTCGGGCTCGACGTAATCGACGCGCGGATCGCTGCCGAGAGCGGCGAGCTCGGCCGCCGTCAGATCCATCGCGTAGCCGCGGAGCGCGTGCTCGTAAGTGAAGACGATCGAGCCGCCGTGCGCAGAGACGATGTCGGCGCCGATCGCCGTGACGCTCTGGCCGGATGCCTGGACCGCGCTGTCCTTCAACACCACGATGTAGCGCCCGGGGACGGCGGTGACCGCCGCCGAGGCGCTGCCGGTCTCTTCCCCGGGCGACGCGGATTCCTGGCTGCAGGACGCGAGCAGCGAGCCCGCGAGAGTCATCGCAACTGCCGTGCGGAATGCGGACGTACCCATTCTCCCGATCTTCATTTGGACCTCCGTGGCGAATGATTCGCCGTTGCAGACACGTCGTGGCCCGGCGACGTCTCGTCGCTCCCCCACGCTCGTGAACGCGAGGACCCTAACGCCGCGCGTCCGCTCCGTCTCGTGCGGTTTTGATCACAGGCAGTGCGCGTGCACCGCGCATCACCAAGATCACGAGGTCACGCTGTCCGCTCACGCCGGTCTTGCGAAAGATTCGATTCCAGTAGGTCGAGACTGTGGGGCGGCTGCAACCGAGCGCGCCGGCTGCTTCGTCGTTGTTCAACCCTTCGAGTGCGTGACGCACGAGCGACGCTTCCTTGGGGCTCAAGCGGTAGCGTGTTGCGAAGCGCTTCACGTCGTCGTGCCGATCGAGCAATTGTCGGATCGCGCGCAGCAACGTCTCTCCGCCGATCGGCAGCGGCAACACCAGATCGCTCAAGCGTGACAGCTCGAGCACCCGCGCAGCGTCGTACTCGGAAGTGAGGCACAGCACCTTGAACGGCCGACCAGCGCGCGCGTCGTGAGGCTCGCGGCGAAACGCGGGGCTCTCGCAGGAGCGCGCGTCCAGGATCGCGAGGTCGATTCGCTCGAGACGCGCCGCCGTGAGCGAGCCGTCGAGGCCGTCGCCGCGCAGCACCTCGATCCCTGCGCGCTCCAGGTGCTCGCACCAACCTTCGATCGACTGAGAGCCGCCTGCCAGAAAGACGCGATACGCCACCACCGTGCCGCCTCCGCCAGGGCCCACAATCCCCGGCTATCCAGCATCTACAGTCGGTGGAGGTGCGCGTACAGTCCAGATTTGATCACAAGGACTCCTGCCGGAAGCGCGGCCGGAACGGGTGCCAGGCCGAGCTCGGCTCAGCGCCGGCGTCGCGCCAGGATGCCGAGGCCCGCGAAGACCGCGAGCGCGGTGGCGGCGTTCGTGCCGCCGCTCTGTCC
>JALYWZ010000192.1 GCA_030852505.1 Myxococcota bacterium
GCGCTCGGCTTGCAAGCGGCGTCGGCGTTGTCACAGGTCGCGCTCGTCCCGGAGGATCGCGAGGCGAGCCCCGCGCTGTTTCCGCTCGGCGCCCTCGACGCCGACCTGCAGCAGGTCGATCGCCGCAGCATCAACAGCTGGCGCCTGCCGCTCGACCAGGTGGGCACGGTGGAGCTGCTCGAGGTGCAGCTGGTCAACGCCATCGCTCCGTTCATTCTGAATGCGCGCTTGAAGGCGCTGATGCTCCGCGAGCGCACCTTCGACAAGCACATCGTCAACGTCTCGGCGATGGAAGGCCAATTTTACCGGCGCTTCAAGACCGACAAGCACCCGCACACCAACATGGCCAAGGCCGCGCTGAACATGATGACGCGCACGTCTGCGCCCGACTACGCGAAGGACGGCATCTTCATGAACAGCGTGGACACCGGCTGGGTTACCGACGAGGACCCGCTGCACATCGCCGAGCGCAAGACCCAGGACACCGGTTTCCATCCGCCGCTCGACATCGTCGACGGCGCGGCGCGCATCGTCGATCCCATCTTCGACGGCATCAACACGGGCCGCCACGTCTGGGGTCAGTTCCTCAAGGACTACAAGCCGACGGCTTGGTGAGGCCGATCCCTTTCGAACCCGAAGTCCCAGTCACGATCCTTACTGTGACTTCGGGTTCGGAAGCCCCTCTCGCCCACCGACGTCACTTGCGCCACGGCGGGTCGCGGGGTTGCGGCGCCGCGCGGGTTTCTGCAGGGTCGGCGCGGTGCTGGCGGACGGCGCAGCGCTTGCCGAGGCGGGCCCCGTCGGATACGGCTCGGGTCCCTCCGTCCTCCGCGCGAGCGACTCGGCCTCCGCGGGCGACGAGGGTCGCGCCGCGCGCTGGAGCTCGACATAGTCTGCCCACTTCGCGAACCCGACGCCGACACTCGCGACCACCACGATCAACAGCAGCCATCCCGATAGCGAGCGCTTCGCGGCTGGCGCAGGCGTCACGACGGCGGCGTGGGTCGCCGACGGCCGTCCCCGCCGGGAGCTCTGCCCGGGGGCTACCGAGTCCGCCCTTTCCACGAGCGCCGCCACGGCGGCCGGAGTCGCGTCCTTCGCCGATTGCGCGAGCGCCGAGCGCATTTCGTGGGCCGTCGCGAAGCGCGCGCTCTGTTCGAACGACAGCGCCCGATCGACGACGCCGACCAGCCACGACGGTGTCTTCGGAGCCACTGTGCGGAGCGAGCGCGCGGGCTCCGTGGCTGCCTTGACCAGCGCCTCCTGCACCGACTCTGCCTCGTGCACCGGGCGCCCCGAAATCAGGCTGAACAGCGTCGCGCCGAGCGCCCACAAGTCCGTCCGGGCGTCGATCTGGCTCATGCGACCGATCGCTTGTTCGGGCGCCATGAACGCCGGAGTGCCCAACATCAGCCCTGTCTGTGTGCCGCTCGTAGCGCCCGGCTCGCGCAGCCGCGCGATCCCGAAGTCGAGGATCTTGACCGCGCCCTCGCGGGTCGCGAACAGGTTGGCCGGCTTGATGTCGCGGTGCACGACGCCGCGCGCGTGGGCCGCCTCGAGCACCTCCAGCGCCTGCAGCCCGATGCTGCACACGGCCCCGATCGGCAGACGCTGCCGTTCGCTCAAGCTCTCCACGGTCACTCCGTCGAGCAGCTCCATCACGAGGAACGCCGCGCCGTCTTCGGTCACATCGTCGTCGAGCACGGCCACGGCGCCCGGATGCTCCACGGCGTTCGCGACCTGGCCCTCGCGCAGAAAGCGCTCGCGGATGCCCTCGTTGAGCGTCAACTCCGGGTGCAAGAGTTTCACCGCCACCGGACGGCCGTTGCGATGCACCCCGGCGTAGACCGCCGCCATGCCCCCGACGCCGAGCAAGCGCTCGAGCCGGTACTTCCCATGAAGCGTCTGACCCACTCGCCCGCGCGCGCGAGCCACGAAAGGGTCATCGTTAGTCACGCTCCGAAAGTCAACCCGGCTCCCCTCGGCCGTCAAGGCAGACCGACGGAGCCCGGGCGTCAGTGGCAGGGCCTGTGGTAGCCTGCGCCCCGGGATGGCGAGTGCAGTACGGGTCAGGCTCGATCCGGAGCCAGCGCCGGGAGCCGCTTCACGAGATAAAGCTCCGGGGTGTCGCGTCAGCCTGACGAACAAGGGAAAGCCCCCGAGCGAGGCCAAACGCAGCGCCGCGAAGCCCGCCAAGATCTCCTTCTTTTTGCGGCGTTTTTCGAGTGTTCGCGAGCAGACCTCGGACGGCCCGAGCGAGCTCGCGTCGCTCAAAGGTCAGCTCGAGCTCGAGCGTGAAACCGGCGTACCGCGCTTCACCTTGGAGGCCGCGGAGGGCGCCGTGCTGGAGCAACCGAACGCCGACCCAGACTCGCGGCTGTTTCTGACGCTCGAGCTCGACCCCCAGAGCTTCGCCGGCATCCCGAGCGGCAAGGCCCCGCAGCTGGTGTTGCCCAAGGACACGAACCTGTTCCGAAAGCTCGAGCTCGAGGCCAAGCTCGAGGTCGGCGGCGCGCCCGAGGCCGAGCTCGGCGCGAGCGACGTGTTCGATCTGCCCTTACCGCTGCCGGAAGATCAGGAGCTGACGCTGGAGCTCAGCGACGACCTGGACCGCAAGCTCGCCGACATCGAGCTCCGCTTCGAGATCGGCGGCACGAGCGTTACCGGAAAGACGGACGCCGGCGGCGTCGTCACCGTGCTCGCGCCGCTCGGCGAGGCGCGCGTGGCCGCGACCTCTGGGCTGGACGAATCGCTCGCCGAGCGCGATCCCAAGCAGAGCCGCTCCACGCCGTTCCCGCCGCCCACAGAAGTGCTCACGACCACGCCCGGGCGCTTGAAACAGGGGGTGGCGATCGCCCGGCCGCTGCAAAAGCTGATGGTGGTCGCCTTCGCTCGGCTCTCGCACGGTGTTCGAGCGACGGGCTGGGAAGGGCTGAAGCTCGCCGAGCCCGGCTCGTTCGCGCTCGAACAGGACGAGGTGACGCAGCTCTCCGTGTTGAACTCGGGAGCGAGCGCCAAGCTCCTCTTGCAGAAGGAGCCCCAGATCGGGGGCAACCCCGTTCCCTGGCTCGACACCGATCCGCAAGAGTTGAGCGAGGCCCTGGTCGACGCCCAATTCGAGGCGGCGTTCGGCGTGATGGCTGGCATCCCGGTGTTCTTCCCCGAGCCCGAGCCACCCGAGCAAGCGATCGACGAGAGCGCGGAGCCGATCGCGGAGCCGAGCGAGTCTCCGCCGCCCGAATTCCGAGGAGACGGCGTGTGACGATCCGAGTGCGCGTGACCTGGCCGAACGCCGGGCATCCCTTCTTGCCCGAAGCGGGCGCGAAAATCACGGTCGAGGCCGACGGGGCCAGCGTGCCCGAGGTCTCTCGGGCCAAGGGCGTGCGCGAGTTCTCGATCGAGACGGTCCCAGGCAAGATCGTGATGAAGGCCGAGTTCTCCACCAAGCTGCGCGCGGTGGGGCTGACGCCGCCGCAGGAGGCCGTCGTGCTGACGGCGGCGCAACGCTACCGCGTCACGAGCGGCGGCAACGACATTCGCCCCGAGTTCGTCGACCCCTTTCAGCAGCACCACCCGCTGGTCGACAGCAAGATCCTCACCGCCGGCCACACCGCGATTTTGGCGCAGATCCAGACCGACTTCGTCAACGTCACCCCGCTCTGGAATGCGTACACGCAGTCCGGCAACGACGACGTTCCGCATCTCGACCAATACAAGGCGGAGTCGAACCCGGGCAGCGTGACGCTCACTGCCCTCGGGTACACCAAAGGCAAACCGCTCTTGTGGTTCGCGAGTATCCCGAACGCAGCGTTTCTCACGAGCCGCAGCAGCGTGCCGGCGCTCGTGTACTACCGGCCCGCGCTCCAGCCGTACACGCGCCTGGATCAGCGGCACACACACTACCGCCTCAATCGGTTCTTGCTGTCGCCGGATCCGAGCGCGCCAGCGAGCGACTTTTTGCGGGCCGACCGGTTCTTGCCAATGCCGGGTGGTGGCACGCACTACTGGCTGCGCTGCGGCTTCGAGCGCTCGCTTGCTGCCAGCAACAAAGAGCTCGTGATGCTCCACCCCTGGCCGAGCGGCACCGACTTCGGCGACGCGGCCAACAAGGCCTTGCCTGGCGCGGCCCAGGCGGCGCTCCGATTTCTCTGGTCGGAGAAGCTGCTCGCGGCAAACCGCTTTCAGCTCTCGCTCGGCCGGCTCGGGTTGATGGGCTACAGCGCGGGCGGTGCCGTGCTGTGGCGCGCGCTGGGCGCGAACGGTCCACGAACCAGCGAAGTGTACGCGATCGACGCGAACCAGACCGGTGCCCAAGGCGCGCTCTTGAGCTCGTGGTTCCGCGGCGCGACGGAGCGAGGGGAGGACCCGCGCCTGTTCATGGCCGTCGGCCTTCACGTCGCGCAGGGCGCGCAGGTCACCGCGCAGGTCGCCGCCAACATGGCCAAGAAGCAGCTGCAAGTGCCCGCAGACCGGTTGCTGTCGCTCCCGCGGCTTCAATCGGAATACGCGAACGGCACGATTCCGGATTTCGTGCGCGTGGCCGGCGGGCAGCGGGCGTTCTTCACCGATCCGTCGGCGCTCCATCAGTTTCCAGCCTTCGGTCGCTACCCGCGGACTCCCGGCGAGCCGGCGGCGGCGAATCCCACCTTCTTGCAACGGTTCCTGGAGCTCTCGGGTTTCTGATGCGCTTTTGCCATCCCTTCGCGCTGGTCTCGTTGTTGCTTCCGCTCCAAGCGGCTGCCTGCGAGCGGCACGGCAGCTCTTTCGGGCCGCAAACGACCCATTCCGAGCGCGCTGTCGCCACGGCACCCTCCGCGTCTTCGTCAACGCCGAGCGTCGCGCCGCCTCCCGTCGATCCCAAGCTGTCGGTGGAACGCTCGCTGATCGACGCCGCCGACGCCGACCTCGGTGGCCTGCCGTCGGACTACCGCGCGCTCGCGGCGAGTGCCGGAGTGAACCCGCGATTGATCGACTCGCTATCGCCGCTGAGGGCCGTCGCCGAGGGCCTCGCTGCGCTGAAGACGCCAGGAGCACTCGCCGCGCTTGCGCGGTGGGCCGCTAACCCAAGAGCGGCGCTCCACAACCGTGTGTACGCGTTCCTCGAGCTTTCGAAGCTCGACGGCTTCGACCTCGAGCCCTATCTGCCGGCTTTCGAGGCGGTGCTGCTCGAGCCCGACTTCGGCTCGATCGTCGTGAACGTAACGGGGCTGCGCGGTGCGCTCGCGAAGCAGCTCATCAGCTACTACGACAATTGCACGGCGCAGTGCGAGGCCCTGCGGCTGTTGCGGGAGCGCGGTGGCGAACGGGGGCTCGCGCTCGTGCGCCGCATCGCCGAGGACCGCTCTCGCTCGGAGCCGAACGCGGCGGCGATCGCGAGCTTCGACTGCGGCTCGGGCATGGATCGGGAAGTGGCGCAGGCGCTCACCAGTGAACGCTTGCTCGCGCTCAGCGTGCTCGATGACCCCGAGCTTCTGGCGCGAGTCGCGGCCGATCCCACCGAGCCGCCGCTGATCCGCCGCTGGTCGCGGCGCATGTTGAAGGGTCCGCCGTACCCCTTGCATCCGCAGGGCGTGGTGATGGGCGAGCCGGGGCTGGAAGACGCAGCGCCATGCCGCATGCCGCCGGGCTCCGTGATGAAGCACCCGCCGTCCGGAGTGAGGTCGGATTTCTGATGGCTGACCCCACCGTCACCCTGCGCACACCCGCCGAAGGCGAAGCGGGCGAGGCCGAGAAGGAACCTCAGCTGACCTTCGTCTGGGACTTCAGCGACTCCGACGCTCCGTCGTTGGATTCCCCCGTGACGGTGCGGGTCGAGTGGCGACCGCTCGATCGGCCGCCGCTGCAGCAGTCCAATGTCTCGGTCGTGCGCTGGGGCCGCGCCAGCACCAGCGTGGTCGGTCAGAAGGAGACGCCGCCCGCCGACGACACGACGGTCGGCGCGCTCGTCACGGTTCCGCGCCGGTTCTTCCAGGGCGCGGTGCAGGTCACGATCGACTGGACGCCAAAAGATCCGGAGCTTGCGGAGGCCGGAAAACGCACGTTTTCGCACACGGAGCAGCTCGGCGATCCCGTCAATCAGGACGCCGAGCGCGTGAAGCCCGAGGCTCACCCGCAGCTCTCCGCGCTGTTGCGCTCGGCCTTGAACGATGACGAGAAGAAGGTCGTGACCACGACCGAAGCCGAACCTGCGGGCGCGGCGCGCTTCGGTTTTCGTGGCGAGATGATCCATCGCGCGCTCGTGCACCTGCACCGTCGCTTACGCGCCGGCCTCGGCGGCTTCTGGTACTCGTTCGGGGAGGAGTGCCGCGACCCCACGGGACAGAAGGCGCTTTCGGAGGTGACCGAGAGCGAGCTCGGTGAGCTGAATCGAGATCAGCTCGAAGAAGCCTGGGCACAGCTCGTGACGGAGATGACGCTCGGCTTGCTCTACAACGGCCCGGGCTCGTTCATGGACCTCGACCAGGTCGAGAAGGACGATATCACCAAGCGCTGGCACCCCGTGCACCGACAGGACGCCAAATTCTTCAGCCTCGTCCGCAAGTTCGCGCAGGCCGATGATCTGGTGTTCCCGCTGGTCGTCGCCTGCCAGCAGCTCAGCACGATGATCTCGATGTCCCGGAGCTCGGATTTCTACAGTCTGGGCGACGACCCGCTCGATTGTGGCGCACCGGTCCCGAACGGAAAGCTCGACGGCAAGAAGGTGTTTCAGGGCGACGAGGGTAACGCGAGCACCAGGAAGATGAGCGAGAAGGGCTGGCTGCAGCCGGGTGTCTGCATCTTTCGCAAGAACACCATTCGTCACGTGGCAACCATCCTGCGCGCCTACAAGTCGTTGCAAGGCCAGCTGATCGACACCGGGGGCTGGAACACGGCGACCTCGCCGTTCCCGATCCCGCCCACGGACCCCCCGAAAGAGAAGCCGCAGCCGGGCGTGGTGCTCGATACGGTCACGTTCAAGAACCTGAACGCCGGGCTGTTCGGTGTGGCCGTGCCTCCCGAGGTCTCGGACGAGAAGCTGCGCGAGGCGCTGCGGCGGCTGCGCGGGGCGCGGTCGCTCGGGTTTACCCGAGTCGTGATCGGGCTCCGCGGCACGGGGGATGTCGACGCGAAGAACGTGCTGTGGGTCAGTCGCAAGCTACCCATGCACGAGAACGACGGGGGGTTGTTCCACCACTACCCGATTGCGCGTTTGATGGCGGCATTGCGCGGATTGCCACACGCGGATCGTTTGGATGTGCGTTTCCAGCTCTGGATACCGTTCCAGCAGCCCGCTGTCGAAAACGCGTTCGGCACGGGCCGCACCGCGCGCTGGTGGGAGAACGGCACGCCCGAGGCGCGCAAGTTTCGCACCGTGGCAGAGTTTCAGGTGACCGCGGCCGGCGTGCCCACCGTGCGCCAACGCGCGATGCAGGGCGTCACGCGCCTTCCGATCTTTCCGAAGGCTCTCGACGAGCTCGAAGAGAACAAGGACCCCGCGGTCGCGCGCGCCACGTTCCCGGAGCTCGCCGACGTGCGCAACGACCAGCTGCCTCCCTACTTTCGGAAGTAGTGCAAATGCAGAAATGCAGGGAATTGTTGCCGATATTGGCGCTCGCCTCAGTGACGGCCTGCGCCGGGCGGCCCGCGCCCAACAGCCCCGAGGGCACTTCGAACCCACCGCTCGCAAAGGGGGCCTGCGACGGTAATCGCGTCAGCGAGGCGCGGGCTGCATTCGCCGCCGGCCGCCTGTATCCCGCGCGACGTCTGCTCGAGGCTTGCGCGGCGGAGCCGGAAGCGCGGCGACTGTTGGCGCGGATCGAGCTCGAGCTCGGCAACCTCGAGAGCGCCGAGAAGCTCGTCGAAGAAAACTCGGACGAGGCGCGCGCTCTCGAGGCGGCTCGAGCCGATGCTGCAGCGCGCCGCGCAGCGACCGCCACGGCGTTCGCTCCCGAGCTGGAGGGGATACGCCGGCAGCTCGCGCAGGGGCGCTGCCGCCAGG
>JALYWZ010000810.1 GCA_030852505.1 Myxococcota bacterium
CTCCGACGGGTGGGAGCGTATCCAAGGCGGGTTCCGGGCCCACGGGCGGCTCGGTCGCGACGGGCGGCGCCGGCACCACGGGTGGCGCGGTCGGCACTGGCGGCAACACGGTGACGGGTGGTAGCCCTCCCGTCGGCAACGGCGGTGCGATGATGAGCGGCGGCGCCGGAGCCAGCGCTGGTTCCCCGGCAACCGGCGGAGCAGGCGGCGGGTCTTCGTCGCAATGCGCCGGGGTGACGCCGATCGCCAAGTCCACCTGCACGGCGGGTGAGTCGAACTGCTTCAGCTTCTTCGTGGCGAGCCGCGCGCGCATGTTCGCGCTGGCCGAAGCGTTCAACGGCAGCACCAAGGGCTGGGGCGGCGATCTGCGCTACGGCACCGGCGACGGCCTCACCGGCGCCGACAAGATCTGCACGGAGATCGCCGAGCAGTCCCTGCCCGGAAATTGCCGGAAGTGGCGGGCGTTCCTGAGCACCACCAAGGTGAACGCCATCGACCGCGTCGGCAGCGGGCCCTGGTACGATCGCCTGAACCGCACGATCGCCAACAACCTCACCGAGCTGATCGACACGCGCCCCGGTGGCATCACGGTCGCCTCGATCCGCAACAACCTCCCGAACGAGGACGGGACCCCGCATCACGACGAGGAAGTCGGTTGCAGCGATCTCAACGACTGCGCTGACAACCACGACGTCCTGACCGGCTCGGATACGGACGGCAAGCTCTGCACCCAGACCACCTGCCCCGGCTTCGGCTTCATGTTCCCGGGCGGGAGAGGTGGCGTGGGCGGCATGACGGGCGGCGGCGGGATGACCACGCTCACCGACCAGGCCTGTGAAGACTGGACCCTCGGTACTTCCAAGGCGGGCATCGCTCCTCGCTGCGGACACACCTGGCCCACCCGCGGCGGCAGCTCGGAAGACGACTGGATCAGCCTCCTGACCGAGAACGGCTGCGCTCCCGGCTACAACCTGGTGCAGAACGGCGGCCCGATGCCGACGGGCATGGGGTCGGTCGGCGACGGCGGCGGTTACGGAGCGATCTACTGCCTCGCGCTCGGCGACTGATCCCGTGGTTGGCCGCGCTGCTCGCCGGCGCAATCGCCTGGGCAGCGCTGCTCCACTTCAGCCCGTCGCGGGCCGTCCTCGAAAGTCTGGAAGCCGCCGTGCGCTCGCGCGGCGGCGTGCTCCACGTCGACGAAGTCCGGCGCGGTGTGCTCGAAGACGTCGTGCTCGGCGCGCGGATCGAGCTCGGTGACGGAACGGCGCTGATCGCGCCCGAAGCCCGCGTCGTGCGGCGCGCTTCGGGCGCCCCCGAGATCCGCGTGCGTGAAGCGCGGGTGGAGCTGCACCGCGATCCGCTGGCGGCGTATTCCGGATTTCGTACGCTCGAGGGCGCAGTTCCGGAGGGGCTCGCGGTCGAGCGGACCTCGCTGGTCTACGAGCACCGCTCCGTCGGGCGGCTTTCGCTGGACGGGGTCCGCCGCGTCGCAGGGGCCGGGCCTGATTCGTTCGCGGCAGAGCGCGCGCGGCTCGGCCCAGTCACCTGGCCCAACCCGATGTTCACGTTGAACGCCAAGGACCGAGCGCTCGAAGTCTTGCTCGGACCGCGCGCGACGGCGCGCTACCTCGCGAGCGATGGACGCGCCGCAGAGTGGTTGGTTCAGTTGCCGCGGCAGACCTTCGGTCGCGAGCCCGCGCGCTTCACCGCGACCTTCTCGTGGATCGTCCCGGACGATCCCGCGCTGGAGCGGCGCGGCAGCTTTCGCGTGATTCTCGACCAATGGCCAGCGCCGGCGTGGCCCGAGGCCACCGCGCTGCTCGGCAACTCGGGTGCGATCGCGGCGCCCGTGACGCTCTCCCCGGAGCCGTCGACGCTCCGGCTCGAGCGCTTGAAGCTCGAGACCGCGCATTTTTCGCTCGATGGGAGCGGCACGGTCACGCTCACCGAACCGCCGCGGCTCGAGCTCGAGGCGAAGGGCCGGCGAGCTTGCACGGACCTTCTGCGAACGCTGCCGGGCTCGCGTTATCGCGACGCGATCGCCGCGTACGGGCCGCGCGAGGGAGAATCCGTGGAGCTCTCCCTGCACCTCGAGCTCTCGCTGCGCGACAGCCTCGAACCCCACATGGATTGGCGGCTGTCGGCGGGCTGTGGGCTGGCCGCGCAGTGAGTTAGACCGACGCGATCTTGCCGACGACCTCGTCGAGCTGGCTCTGGCTGGTGAAGCCGATCGTGAACGCATCGATCGCGTCCAGGTCGACGGCGTGCTTGATGGCCGTGTCGAGCTGGTTGGCGAGCCGCCCCTCGCCGAGGATCTTCATGCCGATCACGCCCTTGCCCGCCGCCTTCATTTCCCGGAGCACCGAGATCACGGTGGCCGGATCGGAGTCCATGATCACGCCCGCGGGATTGACGCGCGCGAGGTCGATGTCCACCCAGGGTTCGCGCGCGGCCAGGCGCAGCGCCTCGATGCTGTGACACGAGACCCCGTGGGCACGGATCGCTCCACCTTGCTTGGCGCGCTCGAGCACGTTCATCGCGCCTTCGCAGCGGGTCGTCCAGTCGCTGCGCGTCTTCAGGTGCAAGAGCACGATGTCGATCGTGTCGATCCCGAGCTCTTCGCGGAAGCGCGCCAGGTCGGCCTCGACGCCCTCGGCTGTCTCCGAGGTGGTCTTCGTGAGCACCACGACGTTCTCGCGGCCGACTCGGCGAATGGCCTCCGCGACATGAGGGTGAGTGCCGTAGGCATCGGCGGTCTCGAAGAAGGTGATGCCCTGTTGTTCGTGACCGTACCCGAGCAACTCCGAGAACGCCTGGACTCCGAGGCGCGACTGAGCGGATTTGCCCCCGGAGCCGGTCGTGCCGCCGCCCATCGCCAGGCGCGACACGCGGATGCCGGTGGAGCCGAGCACGACCTGGTCGCTCGCTTTCTTGCGCACGATCGTCGCGGCCCCGCCGCTCGCAGTGGTCGGCGCTCCACTCGCACCCGCAACTCCGCCGCTCGCAGTCGTCGGCGC
>JALYWZ010000193.1 GCA_030852505.1 Myxococcota bacterium
CATGGGCGTCGCCGCGGCCGAGTCCGCCCGCGTTGTCGGCGTGGAGCGAGCAGACTCCGGCGCGCTGCGCCTCGAGGTGAAGCGACGTCACGTCCGAAAAGCCGACCAGCCATTTCGGATCCCGGGTGAGCGCGTCCCAGCGCGCGCGGTGCGCGATGCGCAAGGCGCCGTAGCCGCCGCGGGCTGCGATCACCGCGCGCACCCCGGGGTCGAGCAACGCGTCGTTCAGCGCGCCGAGGCGGACCTCGTCGCTGCCGGCGAGGAACCCGCTACGCTCGAGCGTTCCGGGTGCGATCTCCACCCGGTAGCGCTCGGCGAGGAAGCCCACCCCGCGATAGAACAACGCGCGATCGAAAGGGCTCGACGCAGCGATCACGCGCACGCGGTCGCCCGGCCGGAGCGCGGGCGGGATCAGCAGGCCCTCAGCCGTAGCGGCCCTCGATGTATTCGGCCGTGCGTGGGTCGCGCGGATGCAAGAACAGATCTTCCGTGCGCCGGTGCTCGATGATCTCACCGAGCAGCATGAACACGCACTCGTCGCTGGCGCGCCGGGCCTGGGCCATGTTGTGGGTGACGATCACGATCGTATATTTCCCGCGCAGAGTCCACATCAGCTCTTCGATGGCCCGCGTGCCCTCGACGTCGAGCGCCGAACAGGGCTCATCCATCAGGATCACCTCGGGTTTCATCGGCAAGAGCCGCGCGATGCACAGCTTTTGCTGCTGTTCGAGCTGGAGGCCGGTGGCCCTCGCCCCGAGCCGGTCCTTGAGATCGTCCCACAGACCGACCTCGCAGAGCGCCCGCTCGACTGCCTCGTCGAGCCTCGATTTCGAGAGCTCGCGGCGCGGACTGTGGATGCGCAGGCCGTACACCACGTTCTCGTAGACCGAGAGCGGCAGCGGGTTCGGGCGCTGGAACACCATGCCGACGAGGCGCCGGAGCTCCTCGAGCGAGACGTCCTCGTCGTAGATGTTCTTGTCGAGGATCTGGATCTCGCCTTGGGTGGTGACGTAGCCGTAGCGCTCGTTCACGCGGTTGAAGCAGCGGAGCAGCGTGGTCTTGCCGCAACCGGACGGGCCGATCAGCGAGGTGATCAGGCCGTGCTGAAGGGTGAGCGTGACCCCCTTCAGCGCCTGAAAGTCGGCGTACCACAGGCTGAGCTCGCGGGTGGTGATGCCGCCCGGTGCGGCGCGAGCGGAGAGAGTCATCCGAATGTCCCGTTCACGTACTCGTAGGTCTTCCGGTTTCCGGGTTTTTCCGAGAAGATCACGTCGTTGCGGTCGCACTCGACGACCTCGCCGTTCCACAGGAAGAGCGTGCGATCGGCGAGCCTCCGCGCTTGCTGGACCAGGTTCGTGACCAGCACGATCGTCATCTCGTGCCGCAGCTCCTTGAGCACGTCCTCGATGCGCATCGTGGTCACGGGATCGATCGCGATCGAAAACTCGTCGAGGCAGAGGATTTCGGGTCGATGCGAGAGAGCGCGCGCGATCGTCAAGCGCTGCTGTTGGCCGCCGGAGAGCTTGGTGCCCAGGCTGTGCAGCCGATCTTTGACCTCGTCCCAGAGCGCGGCCTGGCGCAAGCAGCGCTCGACCAGCTCCGCGAGCTTCCTCGAGTCGCGGAGGCCGGCGGCGCGCGGGGCGAACGCCACGTTGTCGTAAATGCTGAGCGGCAGCCCGACGGGCAGGGGCGCGACCATGCCGATCCGGCGCCGGAGCTCGAACACGTTTTTGACGCGCGCCGTGTCCTGGCCGTCCACCGCGATTTTTCCGCGAATTTGCGCGCCCGGGACGAACTCGATGGTGCGGTTCAGGCAGCGGAGCAGGCTGCTCTTGCCGGATTGCGCGGGGCCGATCACCGCGAAGATCTCGTGCGGCTTCACCTCGAACGAGATGCCGTGGATCGCGCGCTTCTTGCCGTAGTAGAGCTCGAGCTCGGAGACCTGGATCTTGGGCGGCGTCACGCTGGCCACGGGCTTCACCACTTCTTCCTCGAACGCAGGTACACGCGCAGGGCGATGGCGCTGGCGTTCACGACCAGCACCGTCCCGAGCAGCACCACGGCGGTTGCGTAGGGCAGGGCGGGCGGTGCGCCGTTGACCTGGGTCGTCACCGAGAACAGATGCATCGAGAGGGCCATGCACTGGTCGAAGATCGAATAGGCGAAGGGGTCACCCTCCGGGATGGGCCGGAAGAAAATTGCGCCTGTGAACATCACCGGCGCAGTCTCGCCCGCGCTGCGAGAAACCTGCAGGATCACGCCCGTCAGGATCCCGCTCACCGAGTTCGGCAGGACGATGCCGCGGATCGTCTGCCAGCGCGTGGCCCCGACGTTCCAGCACGCCTCGCGAAACGCGCGCGGCACGGACGAGAGCGCTTCCTTGGTGCTGGCGATGATCACGGGCAGGGTCATGATCGACAGCGTCAGCGACGCGGCCAGCACCGAGCGACCGATGCCCGCTGCCAGCACGAAGGCGCCGAGGCCGAACAGCGCATGCACGATGCTCGGCACGCCCGCCAGGTTCACGACCGCGAGGTTGATCACGCGCGTGAACCAGTTGTCCTCGGCGTATTCGTTCAGGTACACCGCCGCCAGGACGCCGATCGGCGCGGCGATCACCAGCGACAGCGTGACCAGGTAAATCGTGCCGAGCAGCGCCGACCAGATCCCGCCCGCCCGCATCCCGTTCGACGGATTCGAGAGCAAGAAGTCGAGCGACAACAGCGGGGCGCCCTGGATCACCAGGTAACCGACGATCGACAGCAGCGGCAAGACCAGCAAGGCCGCCATCGCACCGAACACGAGCTTCGCGATGAGCTCGTTGCGCTTCCTGGCGCGCACGAACGGCGTCTCGGCGAAGGTGGTCATTGCTTCTTGATCCCCTTGACCACCAGATCCGCGGCCAGATTCACGAAAAAGGTGATGGTGAACAGCAGAATGCCGATCACGAACAGCACCTGATAGTGGTCGGACCCGACCGACGCTTCGCCGAGCTCGGCGGCGATCGTCGCCGTCAGCGTGCGCACCGGGTCGAGCACGCTGCGCGGGATGTTCAGCGAGTGGCCGGTCGCCATCAGCACCGCCATCGTCTCGCCCACGGCGCGGCCCACGCCGAGCAACACCGCCGCCAACAGCCCGTTCTTCGCGGACGGCAAGAGCACGCGGTAGATGGTCTGCCAGCGCGTGGAGCCGAGCGCGAGCGCGGCCTCGCGGTGGGAGTCGGGCACGGCTTTCAAGGCGTCCTCGCCGATGCTGACCATGATCGGCACGCTCATCAGCGCGAGCAGCAGCGCGCCGTTCAGCACGTTGAGGCCGATGCTGGCGTCGAAGAGCTCCTGGATCAGCGGGTTCATCACCGAAATACCGATGAAACCCCAGACCACGGAGGGGATGGCGGCCAGCAGCTCGATCACGATCTTGAGGGTCTCCTTGACCCGACCGCTGCAAAACTCGGAGACGAAGATCGCCGCGCCGAGCCCGAACGGGACGGCGATCGCCATCGCCAGCACCGTCACGCTGCCGGTGCCGATGATCAGCGCCAGCACGCCGTAGCGCACGTTGCTGAGCGAGGTCGGATACCACTCTTTCGTGAACAGAAAGCGCAGCAGATCCAGCTTCCCGAACAGCATGCCCGCGCCCTCGCGGAACACGAAGAAGAAGATCCCGAACACGAACAGGATCGCGCTCACTCCGCACAGCCGAATCAGCCACTCGAGCGCGAGCTCGGCATGGGCCTCGAGCGGGGGGCGTCGCCACGGCGGTTCGGGGCCGCTCGGCGTCGCTTCCGCGAGCTCCGTGCTCGTGTGCGAGACCTTGATTGCGTCCTCTTCCATCGGCGGATTTAGCCCTTCGACAGCGGAACGTAGCCGGTGGCCTCGACGATTTTTTGTCCGGGCTCGGAGGTGACCCAGTGGAGGTAATCGGTCACGTGTCGAGGCGGGTTCGGCGGGGTGAATAGAAACATCGGGCGAGAAATCGGGTAGCTCTTGTCCTGCACGGTTTGCAGGCTGGGCAGCACGGCGGGCCCGTCCTTGGTCTTCGAGACGCGGAGAACCTTCACGGCGGGGGTGGCGTAGCCGACGCCGCTGTAGCCGATCGCGCCGGGCGTCCTGCCGACCAGCTCGACGACCTCCTTCGAGCCGTTCATGTCGAGCGAGCCAAACTTGAAATCGCTCTTCTTCCCGACCACGTGCTCGCGGAAGTACGCATACGTGCCGGAGTTGTTCTGACGGCTGACGCGCACGATCTCGTCGCTCTTGGCGCCGGGCACCTTCACGCCGAGCGCGGACCAGCTGTCGATTTTGCCGTTTTCGGCGTAAATCTGCGACAGCTGTTCGATGCTGATCTGCTCGAGGGGGTTGTTCTTGTGCACGTAGATCGCGAGGCCGTCGTAGCCGACGACGTGCTCGGCGGGCTCGCGCCCGGCCTGTTTGGCGCGCTCGAGCTCCGCGGGCTCGAGCTTTCGGCTGGAGTTGGCGATGTCGGCAGTGCCGTTGATCAGCGCTGCGATGCCGACACCGGAGCCGCCCCCGGAGACCTCCACGGAGACGCCGGGGTGAGCCGCGGCGTAGGCCTCGGCCCAGGCCTGGGCGAGGTTCACCATCGTGTCCGACCCGATATCCTGAATTCGCTGACCCTCGCCGGCCGCGGCCCCTTGCGTCCTCTTGCAACCCGCAGCCGAGAGCGTCGCGAGCGACAGGCACAGCAGCGAGAGCCGGAGCCGCTTCATTCGATCCTGTCTCCGAGGATCGCTTCCACGAGGTCGCGGATGTGGCCGCGCAAGAACTGATACGTCTCTTCGTAGGCCGCGTTCACCTCGGCGGCCGTGCCCTCCACGGTCGACGGGTCGCGGGTCGACCAGTCGAGACACACTGCCTTGGTTGGCGGTGGCGGAAAGATCGACTTGGCCTCCTTCGCGAGCGCGACCAGGATCTGGTACTGGTCGAGGTGCGGGATCTGGTCGAGGCCCTTCGAGGTGTGGCGTGACAGATCCATGCCCTTGCCGGCGAGGAAATTGACGGCGGTTTGATCGAGCGAGCTGCGCGTGAGACCCCCGCTCGAGAACACGAATTTCGGCTGCCCGAGCGCGTTGCCGATGGCCTCGGCCATCTGACTGCGGCACGAGTTGTGCTCGTCCACGAACAGCACCCGGAACATCTCGCTGCCCGAGTGCTTCGTGTACTCGCCCGTGCACATGTACAGGACTTCCTGACAGATGGACTTGGCCTGATCGCCCACGCGTTCGAGGCGATTGACGATCGACATCAGCGGCGCCAGCGACTCGAGCGGGATCTTGTGGTCCTGCCGGAGCTGGACCAGCTCGGCGTTCAGCGCGTGGCGCTGCTTATCGACGATCTCTTCGACTTCCATCGCGCGCTTGGCGAGGGCCGTGTCCTGGGTGACGAAGGCCTCGACGGCGTCGTGCAACATCGGGATCGCGTGCCCGGCGATCTCGTCGAAGCGTTCGATCGGCACGTCCACCTCGACACCTTCCAGGCTCAAAACCTGGCGCGCCATGCTCTCGGCGTAGTCGCCGACGCGCTCGAGCTCGGAGTTGATCTTGATCGCCGCGTAGGTGAAGCGCAGCGTCCCTGCCACCGGCTGCTGGCGCACGATGAACTCGAGGCACAGCCGGTCGATCTCCTTCTCGAGCTCGTCGATCCGCTGGTCTCGCAGGATCACGGAGTAGGCGAGCTGCCGGTTCTTCTGAGCCAGCGCCGCCATCGAGCCGTTCAGGGACAGGATGGCGAGCCTCGCCATTTCCCGGACCTTGCTGCGGATGCGCTCGATGTCTCGCTGCAGGGTCTCTTCGAAGTGGGACGGGGTCACGTTGGCGCCCTCCTAGTACCCTCCGAGGCTGGCCCCTTTCGTGAACTTCCTGTGACGAAAACGTGACCCGCCGGTGCGACCGGTCGCCGGGCCGTGATTCCACGGACGTCGGAATCGACTCGGTCTCGGAACTACCCGCGGTTCCTGCTAAGGATGCGGCGCGGCATGGACCCCAAAACGGCGCTGGTACGCATCCAGGACGGTGCTTCCGCGGGCAGTCTGTTGCTCGCGCGCCTCTATCAAGGCGCCCGGCGGGTGGCCGACGAGATCGGGCGCAAGGTGCTCGGCCCCGACTTCGACGAGCGCGTCGCGACCCTCGAAAAGCGCTACCGCATGGCGCCGGATCCGTTCGGCCTCGAGACCGTGACGGCGCGGCGGGCTGCCACGGTCTGCGCGTTCTTTCATCGGCTCTATTTTCGGACCGAGGTGTTCGGTATCGAGAACGTGCCGAAGGGGCGCGTGCTTTTGATCGCGAACCACTCGGGCCAGGTGCCGATCGACGCGGCGATCCTCGGCTCTGCCATGTTTTTCGATGCGAACCCACCGCGCGTGACGCGCGCCATGGTCGACAAGTGGATCCCGACCTTGCCCTTCGTGTCGGCGTTTTTCAGCCGCGTCGGCCAGGTCGTCGGCGTGCCGGAGAACGCGCGGCGCTTGCTCGAAATGGAGGAGCTCTTGCTCGCGTTCCCGGAAGGGACGCGCGGCATCGCCAAGCCGTTCAGCCGCCGCTACCAGCTCGAGGAGTTCGGGCTCGGCTTCATGCGGATCGCGATCGAGACCGCGACCCCGATCGTGCCGGTGGCGGTGATCGGCGCGGAAGAGCAGTACGTGAGCCTCGGCAACCTGAGCTGGGCGGCGCGGGCGCTCGATATCCCGGTTTTTCCGCTGGTTCCGCAGCTCGCGGTGCCCGGGGGCCAGCTGCCGCTGCCGACCAAGTACCGCCTGCACTTCGGCGAGCCGATGCGCTTCCACGGCGATCCCGACGACGACGACGCGGTGATCGCCGACAAGGTGTGGCTGGTCCGGCAGTGCATCCAGCACCTGCTCGCCAAGGGGCTCTCCGAGCGACGCGGAGTGTTCTTCTGATGGCGCTCGACCCGGTGCCGGCGCAGCCGCTGCCGGGAGCGGTGGTGGTGACCGGGGCCGACGGACGGCTCGGGCGGCGGCTCGTGCGCGCGCTCCATCGCACCATGCCTGTGATCGGGCTCGATCACCGCGAGTCGTCCGGATTCCCGCCCGACGTCGAGCACCACGCGCTCGACCTGGCCAGCAAGCGCGTGCGCGATCTGCTGAAACGCCCGGGGATCGCGGCGGTGGTTCACCTCGGCGTGCTCCACGATCCGCGGGCGCGCGTCGAGCGCCACCACGGCTTCAACATGCTGACGCTGCGGCGGCTCTTCGAGTGCGTGGAAGAGTTCGCGATCCCGAAGCTCGTGTTGCTGTCGAGCGCCAACGTCTACGGCCCGCGCCCGGATAACCCGCAGCTGCTCGGCGAGGACGCGCCGTTGCTCGCGGCCGGGCGCTTCAGCGAGATCCGCGATTTGGTCGAGCTCGATCTGTCCGCCCAGGGGTTTTTCTACCGGAATCCGGCGACCGAGACGGTGATCCTGCGGCCCTCGCACATCCTCGGTACGGTCAGGAACGCGCCTAGCAATTACCTGCGCATGAAGCGCGTCCCGACGCTGCTCGGCTTCGATCCGATGATGCAGGTCGTGCATCAGGACGACGTGGTGTCCGCGATCGTGCGGTCGCTCTCGCCGGGTGCGCGCGGGATTTTCAACATTTCGGGCCCGCCGCCGGTCGCGCTCTCGCAGGCCATCGAGCTGCTCGGCCGGCAGACCGTGCCGCTGCCGCACGGCTTGGCGCGCGTCGCAGTCGATCGGCTGTTTCGCTGGCGGGTGACCTCGTTCCCGGCCGCCGAGCTCGATTTCATCCGCTACGTGTGCATGGTGGACGACTCGCGCGCGCGCCGCGAGCTCTGTTATGCTCCTCGCCACGACCTCGGCGCGACCCTGTCGGCCGTGGATGAAGAGCGCTGGGTCGATTGAAGATGCGTTGGTCGTCGCAGCTCACCAAACTCCTCGGAGTGATCGCGCTGGTCGCTTGCCAGACGCCGGTGCCCGACCCGCCTCCGCCCGTGTCGAAGGC
>JALYWZ010000811.1 GCA_030852505.1 Myxococcota bacterium
CCTCGGACGTGCTCGAGCTGCTCGACGCCTTCGAGCTGGCTCGCTCGCTCGAGCGCGATCCGCGCCGTCTGAAGAGCCACGGCCTCGATCCCCGGGTCACGGACAGCGTGTTTCGCTCCGAGCGCCACCTCCGGCGCAGCATCGCGCGCGGCCGTCGAGATTCGGCGGAGAACGAGGAAGAGGCGATCTTGCAAGCCGTGCTCGCGGGCTTCGCGGATCGGCTGGCGCGCCGGCGCAAGCCGGGTGCGAGCGAGCTCTTGCTGGCGAGCGGGAGCACGGCGCGGCTCGCCGAGTCGAGCGTGGTGCGCGACGCAGAGCTGATGCTCGCGCTCGACGTCGACGAGCGCGGCGGCTTCAGCGACGGGCGCGGCGGCGCCGTGGTACGGCTTGCGAGCAGCGTGCGCCCCGAGTGGCTGTTCGAGAAGTACTCGGAGCGGATCGCGCTCGGCGACGAGCTCGTGTGGAACGACACGCTCGAGCGGGTCGACCGCGTGACCCGGTTGGCCTTCGGCGCGGTCGCGCTCGAAGAGCAGATCAGCGCCGCAGAGCCGAGCGCCGAGGCCAGCGCGGTCTTGCTGCGCGCGGTCACGCAGCGCGGGGCGCACGAGTTTTTGAAGAGCGACGCGCTGACCGCGCTCGGAGAACGGCTCTCCTTGCTGTCCCGCTTTCACCCGGAGCTCGGCTTGTCGAGCTTCGACTCGGGCGCGGCGCTCGAGCTTGCGCGGTCGCTGTGCGAAGGCAAGGTGGCGTTCGCCGAGCTCCGCGCGGCCGATCCGGCGCAAGTCGCGGAGAGCTCGCTTTCGCACGAGGTACAGCGCCTGCTCGCGAGCGAGTGCCCGAAGAGCGTTCGGCTGCCCGGCGGCCGCAACGTCAGCGTGAGCTACGAGCCCGGGCGGCCGCCCTACATCGAGTCGCGCCTCCAGGATTTCTTCGGCATGGGCGACGGCCCACGCTTGCTCGGCGGGCGCCTCCCCCTCACCTTGCACCTGCTCGCGCCGAACGCGCGCGCCGTCCAGGTCACGCAAGATCTCGCCGGCTTCTGGGAGCGCCACTATCCCGCGATCCGCCGCGAGCTGATGCGGCGCTATCCGCGGCATTCCTGGCCCGAAGACGGCCGGAGCGCGACGCCGCCCCCGCCGAAGCCGCCGCGCCGTTAAACCTTGCCCTTCCAGCGCGCGAGCAAGCTCAGCGCGTCGAGGCCGGTCATGCGATCGAGCTCGAGCCCCCGCAAGGTGTCGACGAGGGCGCGCAGCGTCTCCGGATCGGCGTCCTGGGCGCGGAACAGATCGAGCTGATCTTCTTGCTTCTTTTTCTTCTTGGGCGCGGCGACTCGGCCGGACTCGAGCTCGGTGAGCAAGGCTCGGGCACGCGCCAGCACCGACTCGGGAAGGCCGGCCAGGCGCGCCACCGCCACCCCGTAGCTCTTGCTCGCCGGGCCCTTGACCAGGCGGTGCAAGAACACGACGTCGCCGTCCACCTCGCGCGCGCTCACGCTGTAGTTGGCGATGTGCGGGCTATCTTCCCCGAGCTTCACGAGCTCGTGGTAGTGCGTCGCGAACAGAGCGCGGCAGCCGATGGCCTCGTCCAGGAATTCGAGCACGGCCCAGGCGATCGACAGCCCGTCGAAGGTGCTGGTGCCGCGCCCGATCTCGTCCAAGATCACGAGCGAGCGCCGGGTCGCCGTGCGCAGGATCTCCGAGGTCTCGCGCATCTCGACCATGAACGTGCTCTCGCCCCGCGAGACGTTGTCGCTCGCGCCGACGCGCGACAGCACCCGGTCCACCACGCCGACGCGCGCCTCGGCGGCGGGCACGTAGGCGCCGGACTGAGCCAGGATCGTGATCAGCGCGACCTGCCGCAAGAGCGTGCTCTTGCCGGCCATGTTGGGGCCCGTCACGAGCCAGAGGCGCTCGCGCGAACCCGAAAGCTCGACGTCGTTCGGCACGAACCGGCCCGCCGCCGCCAGGCGCTCGACGACCGGATGGCGCGCGTCGCGCAAGCACAGCACGTCCGAAGCGTCCACGTCGGGGCGCGCGTAATCGTAGCGGTGCGCGACCTCGGCCAGGCCCTGTGCCACGTCCCAGCGCGCGATCCGCCGAGACAGCTCGCAAACGCGCTCGCCGTGCTCCTTGGCGCGCGCGCAGAGCTCGGCCAACAGCGCGAGCTCGCGCTCGCGGTGACGCTCTTCGGCGTGGGTGATGCGGTCGGCGAGGTCGTCGAGCTCGGGCGTGGTGTAGCGCTCGCCCGACGCGACCGTCTGTTTGCGGCGAAACCCGTCGGGCACCTTGCCGGCCTGCGCGCGCGTGACCTCGATGTACCAGCCGAACACCCGCGTGTAGCGGACCTTCAACGTCGAGATCCCGGTCTGCTCCCGGAGCGTGGTCTCGAGCTCGACCATGCGCTCGGCGCCGGTGCGGCGGAGCGCGTCCAGCTCGTCGAGCTCCGGGTCGAAGCCGCGCTGAAAGATGCCGCCGTCTTTCGGCTGCACCGGCGGACGCTCGACCAGCGCCGCGAGCAGCACCGCGGCGAGATCTCCCACGACGTCGACGCCGCCCGGACCGAAGCCGAGCAGCTCGAGCGACACGGCCGCGCCCTGGGATTCGAGCAGCGAGACGGCGCGCGCCGCCGCGAGAAGCCCGTTCCTCAGCGCTCCGAGGTCGCGCGGAGTCGCCTCCCCGAGGCTCGCCCGCATCGCCAGCCGCTCGAGATCGCCCACCTCCGCCAGGATCTCGCGCAGCTCGCCGCGCAACCGCGAGTTCTCGAGGAACAGCTCGACCCGGTCGAGGCGGCGGCGGATCCGCGCCACGTCGAGCAGCGGCGCGAGCAAGCGGCGCCGGAGTAGCCGCGCTCCCGGCGGCGTCAGCGTGGCGTCGATTACCGACAGCAGCGTGGAAGCCTTGCCCGCAGGCGACTCGACGAGCTCGAGGTGCTGCTGCGCCGTGCGGTCGATGGCCATGTAATCGCCCGTCTCCCAGCGGGCGATCCGCCTGAGCGGCAGCTCTCTGCCTGGCG
>JALYWZ010000812.1 GCA_030852505.1 Myxococcota bacterium
GGAGAAGCCGGCGCGGGCGGAGAGGCCGGCGCGGGCGGCGCCGCGTCGGAGCCGCCGCTCGTGCTGCTGCTGGTGGACGGCTCGTTCAGCATGTTCGCCGGCTCGGTGTGGACGCCCACCTACGAAGCGCTGATGGGCGCCGGCGGACCGATCGAGCGTTTTCAAGATCGCGTCCGCTTCGGCTTCGCGAGTTACCGCGGCCGCGGGCAAATCGCCGAAGACGATCCGAACTGCGCAGAGATAACCCGCGTGCCCTTCGCGCTCGACAATACGACGGCGATCCGCGACACCTACGGAGCGCTCCAGACGCGGCGCGGCTATTTCGAGACTCCCACCGCGCACGCGCTCGTGCGAGCCACCGAGGATCTGCTCGCCGCGTCGGCGGAACCGCGTAAATACATTTTCCTGTTCAGTGACGGCGCCCCCGACACTTGCTTCACGACCCGGCCTTCCTGCGGACAAGATCGCGCCGTGTTTGCGGTCCAGCAGGCCTACCGGGCAGGCATCGAGACGCGCGCGATCGGCATCGGCTACGGCCAGGAGTACGACTGCAACCCGGACGAGTCCCGCTGCGGCACCAATCACTTCCAGGACCTAGCGAACGCGGGCCGCGGCCTGCGCGTGCAGGACCCGCCCGAAGCCTATAGCAGCTCCCCGTGCGTCGCCGAGACGGGCGGCGTGCTGCTCTCCGACTATTCCGACCAGGGCGACTTCGCCTCTTACTCGTGGGCGGCGAGTCCGGAAGAGGTGCAGAGCGCCGTCGCCACGATGCTGCAAGAAATCGTGGGGGATTGAGTCAGCCCGAGCTCGCTTCGAGCGCGCTTCGGCCTCTTGCGGAGCGGGAAAGCCCGGCCACGACCGCGACCAGCTCGGCGGGCTCGACGGGCTTGGCGAGGTGCATCGTGTAACCTGCCTCGAGCGCGCGACGCCGATCTTCCTCGCGGGCATAGGCCGTCAGCGCCGCAGCCGGTATCCGGGCGATGGCGCCCGGCAGAGCGCGCACGCGGCGGATCAGATCGTAGCCGTCCTGACCCGGCATGCCGATGTCGGAGATGAGCACCTCGGTGGCAGCGCGGGACAGCACGTCGAGCGCCGACTCCACGCTGTCGACGGCGGTCACCCGCGAGCCGCACTCCTCGAGCACGGCCTGAACGAGCTGCCGCGCGTCCTCGTCGTCGTCCACGACGAGCACGGTCAGCGACTCGAGCTCTTTCGGACGTTCGAAGTCGCCCTCCGCGCGGATCCGGCGCCCCGCGGCGACCTCGGGCTTGGCCTGGGGGGCGACGCGTGAAAGCGGCAAATGCACGATGAAAATCGCGCCTCGCCCTGGACCTTCGCTGTGCGCCTCGACTCGACCACCGTGCAGCTCCACGAGCTGCCGCGTGATCGCGAGCCCGAGGCCCAGGCCGCCGCGCGCGCGGGAGTGCGTGGGGTTTTCCTGGCGAAACGGCTCGAAGACGAAGGGCAGGAACTCCGGCGCGATGCCGCGACCGTTGTCGCTGACGCGGATCTCGGTGCTCGCCTCGGCGCGCCGCACGGAGATCTCGACCTGTCCGCCGTCCGGCGTGAATTTCACGGCGTTGCTGAGCAGGTTCCAGATGATCTGCTGCAGCCGCGGCGGGTCGGCCGGCAGCAGCTCCGTCGATCCGCCGAGCGCGGCCGAAATCTGGATCGATTTCGCCTCGGCCGCGGGCCGCACCGACTCGAGCGCGGCCTCGATGATCCGAGACAGGTCCACGCTCTGCACCTCGAGCCGCATCTTGCCGCTGATGATCCGCGACACGTCGAGCAAATCCTCGATCAGCTGGGCCATGGCCACGGCGTTGCGTTCGATGATGGTGACGGCGCGCTTTTGCTTCGACTCGTCGAGCTGTGCGGCGGCCATCATCTTGGCCCAGCCCAAGATGGCGTTGAGCGGCGTCCTGAGCTCGTGGCTCACGGTCGCGAGGAACTCGTCCTTGGCGCGGTTGGCGACGTCCGCGGCGTTCCGCGCTCGCTGTTCGGCGTCGAGGCGTTCGGCGCGGCGCAGCGCCTCCGCACAGTGGCGGGTGAAGGTGGCCACGAACGTGCGCTCGACGGGTCCGAAGCGGCGCGGCTCGTAGAAGCCCATCGACATCATCCCGAAGGCTTTACCCTCGGCGGTGAGCGGCACGCACCAGAAGGCCCGCGCGCGTTTACCTTCCACGTGCAGCTTCACCAGCTCCGGAAAGTGTTCCGCGTACTCGCGCTCGGTCTCGGCGAACAGCGGCTCGCCGCCCTCGAGGATGCCGAAGGCACGGCTCGCCGTGTCGGGCGTGAGCACGCGGATCCGCTCGAGCAGCTCTGCTGCGACGCCGCGGTGCCCGATCAGCTGCAAGCTGCTGCCGGCCGCATCCAGCCTGTAGACGCTGCAGCTGTCGGCGTCCGCGACGAGCATGCCGAGGTCGATCACGACGTCCGCCACCTCCTCGCGCGTCATCGCCTCGGAGAAGGCCTCGGTCAGAGCCTCGAGGCTCTCGAGGCGCTCGCGCAGCGCGACCTCTTGCATGTAGAGGTCCGAGCGTTCGAGAGCTTGCGCCGCCTGCGACGCGAAGGTCTCGAGCAGCGTGCGCTCCTGCACGGAGAACGTGCGCGGCTCGTCGAAGCGGAAGGTCATGACACCGATGCGCCGCCCCTCGACCCCGAGCGGCAGCGCCGCGAGCGCTCCCCGCGCCGGCAGCTTTCCTGGCGGTAGGTCCGGGTACTTCGCGGCGACGCGGCCTTCGCCTTCGAGCCACTGGGCCTCGCCCGTGCGGAACGCGACGGAAGAAGGCAGCCCGTCGGAGGCGCTCACGACCCGGTAGCGCACCGAGTCTTCCGGCGACAGGCCGAGCTGCGCCATTGCCTCGAGCTCGCCGTCCGAGCGCTCACGGCGCACGACGCCGACCGTGGCGTCGAGTGCGGCGACGCCCTGCTCGACGATGATTCGAGCGATCTCGTCGGGCGTGCGCGCGGCGGCCAGCGCCGCCGTCAAGCGTTGCAGCCGCGTGACG
>JALYWZ010000813.1 GCA_030852505.1 Myxococcota bacterium
CTCCAGTTGCTCGCGATCGGGTTCGGCGCGTTCGCGATCTTCGGGGTGCTGACGACGGTGCTGAACAGCTTGAAACGGGAGCGCGCGGGGGCGGCCGTGACCGGGCTCGCGGCAGCGCTGGTGATCGCGCTGTGTTTCGCGCGGGTGCGCGGGACGGAGTTCGGGGAAGCGCTGCTGTTCCGGACGGCGATGGCCACCTCGACGGCGATCGCGGTGGCTACGGCCGGCGCGGCGCTCTTGGTTTACCGGACGGCGGGCGCGGTGGCAGCGCCGTTGACGCTGCTGCGGGTGCTGTTGGCGGTGCTAGCGGCGATCGCCGTCGGGCGCTTTTTACCGACATCGGGCGCGGTGGCGACGGTCGCCAGCGCGGTGGTGGTGGGGCTCGCGTACCTGGTGGTGCTGATCGCGTCCCGAGAGCTCGGGCGCGCGGATCTCGCGACGCTGCGCACCGTGATCGCTCGCCGACGAAAATGACGATCCGTCGTCGCTACCGAGCCCTGGGCTGAGCTAGGCGCTCGGCGGCGGCGCGGCTGCGACGCAGGCGTCGGGAACGGGCTCGACGTCTGTGCCGAGCAGGAAGCTCGCGAGGCGGTACTCGTTGCCGAGCTTGACGTACACGTTGCCGCTCCCGCGGTAGGCGCAGCCGACGAGGTCGTTCTGCTGCCATTCGTTGCCGTAGCGGACGTCGATCGCGTAGGCCATGAAGGCGCGGTCTTTCTTGTCGCGCGAGGGCATCATTTGCAGGACGCGCACGCGGCGCTCGTGCGGCTCGGGGCGCCCGCGGGAAAAGCTCGAGCGCTCGAGCTTGGAGAGCGGCTTGACGAGGCCCTCCTGGACGCGGTTGCGGGTCCAGTCGACGATGGTTTCATCGGCCTGCGCGAGGGACGGAACGAACGGGAGGACGAACGCGAGCCAGGAAAGCGAACGGAGAGATTTCATTTCCAATCCTTTTGAGAGACACGGAACCAGAGACCAGCTCGGCCACGAACGCGCTGAAAAGCACGGGGACCCAGAGTGAGACGACATAGGCGAGCCCGGGCTCGAACCCGAGCCGGTCGAGGCCGAGGATCATCGCGCGCGAAGTGACCGCGACGCTCATCTGAGCCACGACGTGGTTCATGGCGCGGCGGTGGGCGACGAAATCGCGCCGCCGCGCAGCCCCGATGCCGAGCACCATCGCGGCCGCGACGATCGCGCCAGTCAGCAAGAAGCCGAGGCTGGAGAGCGCTCCGCCCTTGGCGTCGAAGGCGAGCACCACGCCGGACGGAACCAGCAGCGCGAGCACGGCATAACCCGTAGAGCGACCGAGCCAGCGATGCAGCGTCGGGCGGCGCTGGATCCAGCGCGTCATCAGCACCAGGCACAGCGGGAAGGTCACGAGCGCGGTCGCGACGTGGATGCGCAGCGAGGCGAGCCACAGCGCCTCGAACCGCAGCGGCATCTTCTCGATCATGAAGAACGGTCGCGCCGCGAAGTCGAAGTACGACAGGCTCGAGATCGTGATGAGCACCGAGCCGAGCAGCATCACGACCAGAAACAGGCGACGCGGGAGCTGGAGCAGGAAGCGCGGCATGTGATTTTTTGCTGTGGCTAAACGAATGCCGCTCCCCGTCTCCGACGAAGCGACCCAACACCATCTGGTACGGGCAACGCCGCTCGGGCCTGCCGTCTTTCAGCCCGCCGGCGTTATCCCCGCGCCGACAACTCGAGGAAGTTCACCCTGACGCGAATTGGTGCCTGCCCGGCCGCGCCTCGAGGCACCTCTAGGCGAACCCACACCGGAGAGTATTAGAATGAGAACCAGCGCCTGGATTGCCCTGGCAACCGTGTATGCATTGACGGGGTGCTCGAGCGAATCGTCCGACGACGACCCGTTCGCACAGGGAGGTAGCTCTGGCGCCGGAGTGACTGGCGGAAAGGCCGGGGCCACCGGCGGTGCTCCCACCGCGACGGGCGGAGCGGCGACCACGGGAGGCTCGGCCGTCGCAACCGGTGGAACCAGCACTACCGGAGGGGCATCGACCGCAACTGGGGGAGCCCAGTCGAAGGGCGGAGCGGGTAGCGGTGGCGCTGCAACGACGGGTGGCCTCGGCGCTGGAGGCGCCTCGGGCGGCACTGGAGGCGCGGGTAAAGGAGGCAGCGCCAGCGGCGGAACCGCCGGCATGTCGCCGGGCGGCAGTGGGGGTGGCGGCGTCAGCGGCGGCAGCGGGGGTGGCGCAGCGACGCCGGAAGCGTTCTACACGACGACCTGCGCGAGCTGCCACGGCACGCGCGGAGAGGGCAAGGCCATGCTCGGCCCCGAGATCCAGCATCCGGTTCGCGAATACGCGACCTGGGTCGTGCGCAACGGCCGCACGGGCCACCCGGACTTCCCGAACAGCGTGATGACGCCGTTCAACGAAACCGCGCTGCCGAAGGCGACGCTCGACGGGATCTTCGATTGGCTCTCCGCGCCGGCGCTGCCGAAGCCCACGACCGGAGAAGCGTTGTTCAAGGACTTCTGCGCCAACTGTCACGCGGCCGATGGCTCGGGCGGCACCGCGGCCCACGGCATCACGAACGCCCCGAAGAGCGAGATCTCCGAGCTCGTGCGCAATGGCCACGGCGGCACCCAGTACTCGAAGCGAACCGGCTACATGCCGAAGTGGTCGACGACCGAGCTGACCGACGCCGAGCTCGACTTGATCTACAACCACCTGCAGACGCTCTGAGACGCGCCGTGACTCAACGGCACTTGCGCAGTCGCACGTCGCAGGTGCCGTGAGGGCAGTTCTGGTCGGTCAGGCACTCGACGCAGACCTGCAGGACCGGATCGCAGAGCCAGCGATACGCACAATCCAGGTGTGTCGCGCAGGGATAACAGCCCGAGCCCTCCTCGCACTCGAGCTCGTCCGGCTCGTCCGACGCTTCGCCCGCGTCGGGATCCGGTGCGCTCGGCAGCGAGTGAGTGCCGCCGCAATCGTCCGCGCGGACGCCGCCGCTGGCCGCTCCGCCGCTCGGGGCGCCGC
>JALYWZ010000814.1 GCA_030852505.1 Myxococcota bacterium
CGTCCACGTCGTGGGAGAGCGCTTCCGACCGACTGGGTCGGCCTGGGGGGATGCTCGGCTCCGACACCACCCACTCGCCGTCCTGGGCTTCGTAGGTGCTGCCGTCGAGATCCGAAACCCGGATCAGCCGCTCGGCGGAGGATAACAGCGCACCTTCACCCTTGCTGCGCAGGTGAGCGAGGATCGCCTCGGTGCCGTCGATGCGGCGCTTTTCGGGGCGATACAAGTCGCGGTCGAGCCGCATCAGCTCGGTGGTCTCGAGGGTCCAATGTCCGTCGTCGTACGACAGGCGACGCCCAGGTTCCGCGATGGATCTCACTGGCTCACTCGCATCGAGGGTATCCGCACGATCCCCGGAAACGGCCGGCGCCTGCCGGACTTTACGCGACGATGCCCATTAAGTGAGTCGGGCTCCGGGCCGCTCCGAGAGTAGAGGGAGCACGCAAGCCAGCACATCATGGCCATCACCAGCGCGAAGGACGGGGAGCTGTGGCGGGTCCGATTGACGGGGCGATTCGACTTTTCCTGCCGTGAGGCTTTTCGCGCGGCGTATTCGCAATCGCCGCCTGGCTCGAGCTTCGTCATCGACATGAGCGGCGTCGAGTACGTCGACAGCGCGGCGCTCGGCATGCTGCTTTTACTCCGCGACCACGCGGGTGAGGCGTCGCGCGTGACGATCAGCGGCAGCCGCGGGCAGCCGGAGCAGGTGCTCCGCATCGCCAACTTTCACAAACTCTTCCGCTTCGATTGATGCCGTCGGACGAACCGACCGGGAGCACGGCGCAAAATTGCGTCGGCGTCGGCTTGGAGCGCGATTCCCCGCTCGGCAACTGGATCATGACCGAGGGCGGGCGGCTCGTGCCGACCGTGAACCAGCTGATCGCCGAAGCCCGCGAGACCGGCATCGAGTGCGTGATCGTCGCCGGCCGGCTGATCGAGGTGCTCTCGGATCTCCTGACGATCCGCGACGAGCCGTCGCTGTCGCGGGTGCCGGTGCTCACGGTCTTGTCACAGGGGCGCGAGGAGCAGATCGCCGCCTGCGTGCGCTCGGGCGCCTTCTACTGCTTCCTCGAGCCCGTGGATCGGGCGCTGCTCGGCGCGATGCTGCGGGCCGCGAGCGCGGTGGGAAGCCCCAAGGCCGAGCCGGATCCGGCGCTCGCCGTGTTCGTGCAGAGCATGCCGCACGTGAAAGAGATCGTGCTCTCGGTGCGCTCGCTCGCTGACGCGCAGCTGGTCTCCGCGTTCGTCTCCGAGCTCTGTCCGCAGCCCGCGCGCCAGGCGCTCGGCGTGTCGGAGCTGTTGCTGAACGCGATCGAGCACGGCAGCCTCGAGATCAGCGGGCAAGAAAAGGCCGCGCTCGTGCGCGCCGGCAAGTTCCACAGCGCCGTCGCCCAGCGCTCCCTGGATCCGCGCTTCGCCGAGCGCGAGGTCACGGTCTGGCTGCGCCGCTCGGCCGACCACGTAGAGATCGTCTGCGAAGATCAGGGCCCCGGCTTCGACTGGAAGGCGCAGGAGAGCGCCGTTCTCTCGGATGCGGATGCGCCGTGCGGTCGCGGGATCGCGCTGTCGCGCACGCTGGCCTTCGACTCTCTCGAATTTCTCGGGCGCGGCAACGTGGCCGTGGCCCGCGCGCGGCTCGAGCGGCGCAGCCGCAACTCGGCGCCGAACGCCTTCGCGGCCCTGTCGAGCTGGGAGACGCGCACGATCGAGCTCGAGACGGATCGCGTGCTGGAGCGCGCCACGCCCGAGGCGTTCTTCGCGGAGACGCTCGACCTTGCGCTCCGCGTCAGCGACTCACCCGTCGGTTTCTTCGGCTACCTCACCGAGTCGGGAGAGCTGGTGGTGCTCACCCACGACGAGAGCCGCGACGGCGCGGTCGTGCGGCTCGCTCCCGGACAGTGGTCTCGCTTGTGGTGGGAAGCGCTCGAGGAGCGGCGCACCCACATCGAAAACAATCCGCACTCCGGGTTTCGCGGCGGCTCCCCGCTCAAGCGCTCGCTGGTGGTGCCGATCGCGCACGGTGACAAGCTGCTCGGAGTCGTGCAGGTCGCGAACCGCGGCAGGGGCTCGCCCACCTCGCCGGCGTACGCCGAGCGCGATGCGCAACGCCTCGAGACCGTGGCGCGGCGCCTGGCGCCGGTGCTGTCGGCCTGGATCAGCGCGGATCTCGCCAACCGCCGCACGCTCGAGCTCGAGCGGGAGCGTGCGCGCCAGCGCGAAGAGCAGGAGCTCGCCCGTCACATCGTGCGGCGCTTGCTCCACGAGGGCTGCCTCGACGGACCCGGTATCCGTTACCACCTGGCCGCCACCGCCTTCTTCAACGGCGACCTGGCGCTCGCCGCGCGCTCGAAGGACGGCGGGCTGCGCTGGATGCTCGGGGACTGCGTGGGACACGGGCTGCCCGCAGCGCTCGGCGGCCTGCCACTGAGCTCGGTCTTCTACGCGACCGCGGCCAAGAACGTGCCGATGCCCGAGGTGGTGTCGACCATGAACGATACGCTGCTCGCGCTCTTGCCGCGTGGCTTCTTCTGCGCGGCGGTGCTGCTCGAGCTCTCGCCCGACGGCAAGCAGCTCTGGATCTGGAATGGAGGAATGCCGCCGGTCTTCGTCTGCTCGGGGCAGTCCGAGCGGCTGCGACAGATCCATTCGAGCGATCTCCCGCTCGGCACCGTGCCGAGCCCGGAGCTGGACGTGGCGGGCGTGAGGCTAACGCTCGACGCGGGCGACCGGATCCTCTGCTTCTCGGACGGCCTGATCGAGACCCAGAGCACGAAGAACGAGCTGTTCGGGCTCGAGCGTGCTGCGGTGATTGCCGCGCAGCGCGCTCCGGACGAGGTGTTCGGAGCCCTGCTCGGTGCGGTCGTCGAGTTTCGCGGCGATAACCCGGCGTTCGACGACCTCTCGCTCGTCGAAGTGACCGCGGGCGCGGCCGTCTGAACCGCGCCCGCTGATCAACCTTCGCTCAGCGAGAGGCGCGCCGCGTGCGCACGGAGCGGCCGAGCACC
>JALYWZ010000815.1 GCA_030852505.1 Myxococcota bacterium
GCACGGGCTCGTCGCCGCCACTCGAATTGCTGCAATCGAGCAGCCACGGGCAGGCGCTCAACAGCAGCAGACCTGAAATTTGACGGGAGGAGCGCATCAGTTGCTGAGATGTGAATGCACGGGGCGGTGCCGAAGATCGTAGCAAAAGCGCGGGCGTCACTCGAGTACGCGCCGACCACCGACATCGAGTACTTAGGAAGCCGTGCCCGCACACCCTCCGCAGCGACGCTTGCGAGACGTGGTGGTGCATCGTCCCAAGCTACTGCTGGTCGGTATCAACCCCGGCCTGAAATCGAGCGCGGAAGGTCACCACTTCGCCGGAAACGGCAACCCCTTCTGGCGCTTGTTGCATGCAGCACGCCTGGTCCCTAAACCGCTCACTTACCACGAAGACCAGAAGCTTGCGCTCGAGGGCATCGCGCTCACCAATCTTTGTCCGAGGCCGACGCGCTCGGCCGCCGAGCTCTCGCCAGCGGAGATCGCGGCCGGCCGCCGCACGCTCGCGCGTAAGATCGCGAAGCTCGAGCCGCGCGTGGTTTGCTTCGTCGGACTGAGTTTGTACCAGGATTACTTCCGGCTTCCGAAGAGCGGCGGGGCGGGAGCCAAACCCGAGACCATCGCCGGCGCGCGCGTCTTCGTCGTGCCGAACCCGAGCGGCTTGAACGCGAGCTTTCCGGGCTTCGCGTCGAAGCTCGTCTGGTTCGAAGCGCTGCGCGAGTTCGTGGTGGCCACTCAATAGCCGGCGCGCACGCCGAGCCACAGCAGGGCGAGCAGGCACACCGCGATCCCGAACATCAAGAGCGGGCTCGGGATGAAGTACGGGTACACCATCAGCACCAACCCGACGACGAGCTGCGGGAACCGACTCTGCTTCTTCCCATACACGAACAGCACGAAGCCGATTGACGAGACCAGCATCCCGGCCAGCAAGGAATTGGCGTCGAGGTCCATGTCGTACGTAGCTTAGCGTGATCGCGCCCAATCGCGGGTCCCGCGCTTGACAAACCCGTCGACCATTGTCATTGATCTGCCCGCGCTGCGCCGAGCCGGCGTGCGAGAGAGGAGATGATGCCGACGATGCCGACAAGAAAGTGCGCTCAGCGAGTGATCATCTCCGCGGGCACGGTTTAACCCGTCCCTCAGTTTTTAGATCAGCCATTTCCGCGGCACTTTGCCGGGTTTGGCCGAGGTTTCTTTGCGATGGCCGAGCGTCAGCGACGATCGCGGGAGGACCTCGAGGCGCACTCCAGCTTACGGGGAATGCGGCTCGAGGGACTGATCCGCGAAGAATTGAATTCCTTACTCGAGGGCGAGATCAGCGATCCGCGCCTCGAAGACGTACGCGTGACTCGGGTGGAGCTCACCCGGGATGGGTCCCGCGCGCGCGTCTGGTTCGTCACGACCCGAAGCGAGGCAGAAGCGGGCGCGGCGATCGATGCCGCGTTCAGCCGCGCCTCGGGCTTTCTTCGAAGCCGGCTGTGCGAGGCGTTGCCGTTGAAGCGCAGCCCCGAGCTCCGATTCCGCCACGACCCTTCAGCGGTCCTCCCTGAAGAAGCGTCAGAAAAACAGCGAGAATGACCAGCACTCTCATCAAGGGCGAGCGTGTTCCGATCAGGATCTGGGCCCCGGCCCACGAGGTCGAGTCGGAAGCGCTGCAGCAACTGAAGGCGGTGGCCAGCTTACCCTGGGTCGCCCATCACGTGGCCGTGATGCCCGATGTCCACGTCGGCAAGGGCGCCACCGTCGGCTCGGTGATCGCGCTGCGCGGCGCGGTCGCGCCCGCGGCCGTCGGCGTGGACATCGGCTGCGGCATGTCGGCCGTGCGCACCAGCCTCACGGAGCGCGACCTGCCGGACAACCTGCGCAAGCTGCGGCTGGCGATCGAAGACGCCGTGCCGGTCGGGCGCGACGCACACCGAGAGCCGGTCTGGCCCGCGTCCACGCCCGAGCTTGCGGAGCGCGCGACCAATCTGATGCGTCGCTTCAGCGACTTGGAGCCGGGAGTCGGCCAACTGCACTCCATTGCGGGCGAGCAACTCGGCAGCCTGGGCGGCGGCAACCACTTCATCGAAGTTTGCGTCGACACCGAGCGCTGTGTCTGGCTGATGCTCCACTCGGGCAGCCGGCGCATCGGCGCAAAGCTCGCGGAGATCCACATGGAGCGCGCGCGCAAGGCGTTCCGCGACAAGCTGCTGCCGGATCCGGATCTGGCCGTATTCCTCGCGGGGACTCGGCCGTTCGAGCGCTACCGGCACGATCTCGACTGGGCGCAGGACTACGCGGCGCTCAATCGCGAGCTGATGCTGGAGCGGGTGAAGGGCGTGGTCTCGGAGTTCTGGCCCCGGGTGCGCTTCGACACGCCGATCACCTGTCACCACAACTACATGGCCGAAGAGCACCATTTCGGCGAGGACCTCCTCGTCACCCGAAAGGGTGCGATCCGCGCCGGACGGGACGAGCTCGGCATCATTCCCGGCTCGATGGGCTCCAAGTCGTTCATCGTGCGTGGCAAGGGCAACCCCTGGTCGTTCGAGTCGGCGTCGCACGGCGCGGGTCTGGCGCATGAGCCGTACGCAGGCCCGCCGCGCCTTCACGCTGGCGGATCTCGAACGCCAGACCCGCGGCGTCGAGTGTCGCAAGGATTCGGGCGTGCTGGACGAGGCGCCCAGGGCCTACAAGAACATCGACCAGGTCATGGAGCGGCAGAGCGATCTGGTCGAGATCGTCGCCGAGCTGAAGCAGGTGGTGTGCGTGAAGGGTTGAGCGGTCAGCGGCTGCGACGGTTCGCCGTGCCGCCGGCTGCGGGGCGCCGCGACGCGGGCTTCGCGGGTGCCGAGGCATTCGACAGACGCCCTTGCGGGTTCTTCTGGAACTTGTCCTCACGCTCGTAGTCGCGCTCGTGATGCTCGCGGGCGTGCGTTTGGGTCTTGTCCTGGTCCTTGCGCGGGCGGGTTTCAGCCATGAAGACCTCCTGCCGAGCCCGAGTGCGACGAACGTGCCAACC
>JALYWZ010000816.1 GCA_030852505.1 Myxococcota bacterium
CGCCGGCATCGATCCTGCGGTGTTCGTGCCCAAGCTCGACGGCTTCTACTGGGAAGGCACGTGCACGGGGCCGGGCGCCGACAACCGGCAATGCGCGGTGTCCTCGAGCTTTTCCCCCGGCGGCAACTGCACGGTCAACCTCGACAAGACGTTCAACGTGATGGGGGAAGCGTCGAAGAAGTACGTGATGGAGATCGAGGTCCGCGGGCTGCTCGGCAGCCGCTGTTACACCGGCGGCATGCGCCGCGCCGGCAAGACCGCGGTGAATTGGACCGGGCCGAACGACGGTCTCTACATCGGCGGCACCGTGCCCGCGAACTGGTGGAACACCTACGAAGTGCGGCTGATGAACGGGCCGAGCGGCGACCCGAACGTCTTTTTCCTGAACTCCTATTACGACAACCCGTCACCCACCATCGAGTTCGATGCTCAGACCTGCACGATGGAAGAAATCCTCGAGGTCAATTACAAGTTCGATGTCGCGGTGATGGGCAATACGTCGCTCCTGTTCCGCATCAACGACCAGAACTGTCAGGCGCAGATGAACTGCGGCGCGTACGAAGGCGTGAAGGAGTGCCCGACGCAACGCAAGGTGGACCTCACCGGAATGAACCCGCCTGCGACGTTTTCTCAGCCTCCGATCAACGCCATCGGTGGCGCCACGCTCTATCCGCAGTGGGCCTACTTCGACGTGAAGACCGTCAAGGAAGCGCCCTAGGCGAGAGCTGCGGACCGAGCTCTCACCGAACTCTCCCATGATTAGCGCTCACCTCCCGCGTCTCGCGCTGGCTCTAGGTTTGCTTTGCTCCGGTCTCGGCTTCTCGCGCGTCGCCAGGGCAGAGAAGACGCTGGTAAAAACCGACGAGTTCGAGGTCTTCACGGATGGCCGGGTCGGGGCCTTCATCAGCTGGGTCTACGGCGACGGAAGGCCGCCGGCTCAGCGCGTCGTCGGAACGGACGAAAGCGGTCAGCCGGCCGTAGCCGGCCTCTGGAACATCCTGGGTGGAGAGCTCGAAGCGCCGCAAGAGTCGCAGTTGTCGGACGATCCACAGCTCGCGTCGTTCGGGGTGCTGAAGCAAGGCACCGTCAACATGGTGCGCGTGCGCAGCGGCTTCATCGGCAACTCGCTCGGCTTCGGCGTGCGAGCGCCGGTCACCGACACGATCACCTCGAGCGCCTACATTCAGTTCTGGACGTTCGTGGAGAGCCCGAACCGCAACATCGGCAACCCGAACCCCGCCGATCTCAAGCTCGCCTACGCCCAGATCGAGGGGCCTTTCGGCACCGTCAGCGCCGGCAGGCTGCGCGGGCTCTTTTCTCGGGGCGCCACGGACATCAACGCCAAATACGCGCACGCCTACGGCGTCGGGTTCCCCTACTCTCTCGACTCGAACGGCCCCACGCGCGGCATGATCGGGTTCGGCGTGATGGGCACGGGTTGGGCCGGCAGCGTGCAGTACGCCACACCCAGACTGCTGGGCTTCCAGCTGACGGCGGGTCTGATGGATCCCATCGTCAATCAGGCCGCGCGGTTCACGCGGACCAAGCTGCCGCGCGGCGAGGCCGAGCTCCGCTACAAGCTCGAGTTCGGTACGGCGGGTCTGATCGAGCCGTTCGTCAACGGCATGTATCAGAAGCTCTATCGCGACGGCTATTGTGATCCGAACGCCACGCCCGAGCCTGGCTTCTGCTCGACCGAGGCGTTCGGTGTCGGGTATGGCGCGCGCTTCGAGTACGGCCCATTTCGTCTCGGCGTGGCAGGTCACTTCGGCGATGGCCTGGGTCTCGCGCGGGCTCTGGAAGTGAGCACGGCCTCCACCGACGTGACCGACCACCTGCGCAGCTTCGACGGGTATTACGCGCAGACTCAGGTCGCGCTCGGCCGCTTCGACGTGTTCGCGGGCGCGGGCGTGGTCCGCGTTTTCCTCACCGAGCACGACAAGAGCGCTCGCATCAATCACCCGTTTCAACCGGGGGTGACGGTGCCCGAGTACAGCTTGATCAAGGACCAGTTCGGCATCAACGCCGGCGCCGTCTTCCACTGGACGGAATCCGTGCACTTTGCGTTGGACTATTTCCGAGCACAGCTCGACTGGCAGCTCGGTGAGCAACAAGTGCTCCACGCTACCAACGCCGGCATGACCTTCACCTGGTAAGGCCTCTCCGGGTCGCCCGCGTCAACCAGCCCTGCGCATCTCGACCGGTACGAACTTGGGCGCGAGCAGGTGCGAGATCGCAAAGGCCAGTAGATACGCCACTCCGCAGAAGCCGAACAGGAAGGCGTAGCCGGTGGTGACGTCGTTTTCGGCCGTAAAGCGGTCCAGCACCTTGCCGGCCACGATCGGAAACAGGATGCCGCCCACCGAGCCCGCCATGCCGCCGATACCCACCACGGACGCGACGGCGTTGTTCGGGAACATGTCGGAGACGGTCGTGAACAGGTTCGCCGACCAGGCTTGATGGGCGGCGCCCGCGAGACCGATCAGCAGCACCGCGCCCCAATCCCCCACCTCGGTGACCGCCAGGATCGGCAGCACCAGCAGCGCGAACGTGAACATCGCCGTCTTTCGGGCGCGGCTGACGGAGAACCCGCGCCGCGTCAGGTAGCCGGCAAACCAGCCGCCGATGATGCTGAGCACGGTGACGATCGCGTAGATCGAGACCAGGTGGACCCAGCTACTCTTGAGGTCGAGACCGCGCGTCTTCTTGAAGTAGTCCGGCAGCCAGATCAAAAAGAACCACCAGACGGGATCGGTCAGGAACTTGCCGACGATGAACGACCAGGCTTGCCGGTAGCGCAGGATCGACAGCCACGGCATCTTCGGCTGCTGCACCTGCGGAGCGCCGGCCTCGACGTCGCTCTGGATCAGCGCTGCTTCGTCCGGAGTGAGGTTGCTCCGCTCCGGCACGTCGTACACGACCATCCACAGAGCGAGCCACAATAAGCCCACGAGGCCCGCCGCGACGAACGCGGATTGCCAACCGAAGTTGAAGGCCAATAGT
>JALYWZ010000817.1 GCA_030852505.1 Myxococcota bacterium
GGCGAAGGCTCGGCGCAGGGCTTCCGGTGTCCCGAAGCCGGCGGCGGCAGCCACGCCCTCGATGCCGTCGCCGCTGTCCTCGAGCAGGCGCCGCGCCGCCTCGACGCGCACGGCTTCGACGTAGGCAGCGGGCGAGACTCCGACCTGTGCCCGGAAAATCCGTGAAAAGTGACGCGGGCTCATGGCCACGCGCGCGGCCAGCGCCGGGACGTCGAGCGCTGCAGACGGGTGTTCGACGATGTAAGCCTGCAGATCGCGGAGCGGCGCACGCTCGGCGGACTGCGCCTTCAGCGGTTCGCTGAACTGCGACTGGCCGCCCGCACGACGCACGAACATCACGAGCCAGCGCGCGACCAGCAGCGACAGCTTCCGCCCGAGATCTGCCTCGACCAGCGCTAGCGCCAGATCCATGCCCGCCGTCACGCCCGCCGACGTCCAGTAGCGGCCGTCGCGGACGTAGATCGGATCGCGCTCGACTCGCACCTTCGGGAAGCGCTGCGACAGCTCGTCGCAGTACGCCCAGTGCGTCGTCGCTCGGCGTTGCGAGAGGAGCCCGGTGGCGGCCAGCACGAAGGCGCCGCTGCACACGCTCGTCACGCGCCGGGCCCTGGTGGCAACTCGCCGGACCAGCCGCGCCACCTCCGGATCGCGGGACGCCACCTGACGCGCTCCTTTGCCCCCCGCGATCACCAGCGTGTCAATCGCGGGTGCGCGAGCTCGAGCGAGCTCTTCGAGGCTCACGTCCGGGAGTAGCTGGAGGCCACTCTCGGCACGCACCGGCGCCGACGACGGACCAGCGAAGCGCACGCCGTACCCCTGCGCGCGTGATCGCGTCCGCTGCACCGCTTCATTCGCCTCCGCGAACACCTCGAGCGGCCCCGTCACGTCGAGAGACAGGCAGCCTTCGAATCCGAGCACCACGACGGAGCGCGTCACCCGTTCAAAATGACGGACCGGGGAGGCTGGCACAAGGACAGGGATCGGACGATTTGGGACAGAGGGGCCAACGGTCGGGCCCCCAGCTCGCGGTCGTTCAATGCGCAATCGCCAGAGCGATTCCACAGTCAGGATCCTGACTGCGAGGAGCGGGCGGAGCGAGCTGTTGCGGGGACCTCCTCCGTTCGCGCGCAGCCCGAACGGGCGAGCACGAACTTGGAGGAGGTCGGCGAGCGAAGCGAGACGGGTGGAGGCAACCACGGCATGGCCAGTTGCTCCCGGCGTGGCACACTTGGCCGCCCGTGAACGCTCTCGCGCCGTTTCACCCCGCCATCCGCCGCTGGTTCTCGGAGCGGCTCGGTGAGCCGACCCCGGCGCAGATCGAAGGCTGGAGCCACATCCGCGCGGGGCGGCACACGCTGATCGCGGCGCCGACCGGCTCGGGCAAGACGCTCGCGGCGTTCTTGTGTGCGCTGGACGCGTTGTTTTCCGAGCGCGCTGCACTGCCGGACGAGACGCGCGTGCTGTACGTCTCGCCGCTGAAGGCGCTGGCGACGGACATCCAGAAGAATCTGGAGGGACCTCTCTCGGCCATCCGCGAGCTCGATCCGAGCTTGCCCGAGCTGCGCGCGCTGGTCCGCACCGGGGACACGGACCCGAAGGCGCGCGCCGGCATGTCGCGGCGGCCGCCGCACCTGCTCGTGACCACACCGGAGTCGCTCTACATCTTGCTCACGAGCGAGGGCGGGCGCCGCATCCTGTCGACGGTCAAGACGGTGATCGTCGACGAAATTCACCAGCTTTGCCGCGACAAACGCGGCTCGCACCTGGCGCTTTCGCTGGAGCGGCTGGAAGCGCTGGCCACGCCGGGCGGCGGGCTGCAGCGGATCGGGCTGTCGGCGACGCAGAAGCCGATCGAGGACGTCGCTCGGTTTTTGGTCGGCGTCGGGCGCGAGTGCGCGACCGTGGACGCGGGTCACCGGCGCGCGCTGGACCTCGCGATCGAGCTGCCGCCGTCGCCGCTCTCGGCAGTGTGCTCGCACGAGGTCTGGGACGAGATCTACGAGCGGATCGCGGAGCTTGCGCGCGAGCACAAGACGACCTTGGTGTTCGTCAACACGCGGAAGCTCGCCGAGCGGGTCGCAGCGCGGCTGGTGCCGCGGCTCGGCGCGGGGCTGGTGGCGTGTCATCACGGCAGCCTGTCGCAGGCCCTGCGCAAGAACGCCGAAGAGCGACTCAAAGCGGGAGAGCTCAGGGCGCTGGTGGCGACCGCGTCGCTCGAGCTCGGTATCGACATCGGCGACATCGATCTGGTGGTGCAGCTCGGGGCGGCGCGCTCGATCGCGACCTTGCTGCAGCGCGTGGGGCGCGCGGGCCACGGCGTCCACCGCACGCCGAAAGGCCGGATTTTCCCGCTGACTCGCGACGAGCTGGTCGAGGCGGCTGCGCTCCTGCGCTCGATCCAGAGCGGCAGACTGGACCGCACGCCGCAGCCGGGGCGCCCGCTGGATATTCTGGCGCAGCAGGTGGTGGCGGCGTGCGTGAGCGAGCCGTGGTCCGAGCAAGCGCTGTTCGAGCGTTTCCGGCGCGCGTACCCGTACCGCGATCTCGAGCGTGAAGATTTCGATCGCGTGGTGTCGCTGCACTCGGGGCAGCGCTGGTCGCTGTTGCACCGCGACGGCGTGGGCGGCGTGCTCCGCGCCACGCGGCGTGCCCGGCTCACGGCCGTGATGTCGGGCGGCGCGATCCCCGACAACGCCGACTATCAAGTGGTGCTCGAGCCGGACGGCAACCAGATCGGCACGCTCAACGAGGACTTCGCGATCGAGTCGAACCGTGGCGACATCTTCCAGCTCGGCACGACGTCGTGGCGGATCTTGCGCGTGAGCGGCGGCGTGGTGCGGGTGGCGGACGCTCAGGGCGCGCCGCCCACGATCCCGTTCTGGCTGGGCGAGGCCCCGGCGCGCACGCGCGAGCTCTCGGCCGAGATCGCGGAGATCCGCGAGAAGGCAGCGGATCCGGCCGCGCTCGCGGCCGAATTCGACGGACCGGTCGCGGCGCAGCTC
>JALYWZ010000818.1 GCA_030852505.1 Myxococcota bacterium
GCCCTCGCCTTCGGGCAGACGCTGGCGCTGTTGGCGACGGTCTGGATGCTGGCGGTCGCGACCTGGGAGATCGCGGCTCCGTTCGGCCCCGGGCGCGAAGCGGTCTCGGCCTCTGTCACCCTTGGGGGTGAGAATATGCTGCGCTGGGGCACGGGCTTGCCCGTCACCGAGCACACGCTTTCGACGCCGACCACGGACAACGTGAGCTTCGAGCACCCGTTCGGCGTGTACTGGACGGCCGCGCTGTTTCGGGCGCTGTTCGGGCACCACGACTGGGTTTGCCGGTTGCCCGCGCTGCTGTTCAGCGCGCTCACGCCCGGCCTGGTCTATGCGCTCGGGCGCGCGCTCTACGGGCCGCTCGCCGGAGGCCTTGCGGCGCTTGCGTTCGTGGCCACGCCGATCGCCCTGACCACTGCGCAGCTGAACGGCTTCGAGGTGCCGCTGCTGTTCGGCGCGCTGCTCGCCTGCGTCGGAACCGTGCGCATGCGGCAGACCGGCCGCCGCGGCTGGGGCGTCGTCGCCTGGCTGGGCATGGCGTTGTCTCTGAACAGCGATTGGCCCGCGCTCGGCTTCGTCGCGGCGCTGTTGTCGATCTTGCTGATCCGTTTGTTCGTGTTCCGGGCCAACCGGCGCGAGTTCGACGCGGGCGCGCGGCTCTTCGCCTGGGCCAGCGTGCTGACCGTGACGCTGATCGTCTACTACGCCTGGGTGTTCTTTCACGCCGGGCGCCTACCCGTCGCGTTCACGCCCGCACCCGATCTGATCCTGCTCAAGAACGACTTCGGAGCCAGGGCGCTGGCGGCGCGCCGCGAGCTGCTCGATTCGCTGTTTCCGCCGCTGATCCCGGCCGTGACGGCCGTGGCCGTGCCCGCGATGATCGGCCGCTCGCTGCTGCTCCGGCGCGACGTCGAGCTCGTGCCGCTCGCCTTGTTCGCGATGGGGGCCCTGCAGCTCGCCTGGTTCAACGGAAAGACCGAGCTCGGGATGGTGCTGCCGCACGCCTTCGCCGGCTTCTTCGCGATCTCGGCGGGCGCGCTGTTCCACGCCGTCACCGGCCTGTTCGCGTTCGGCAAGCGGCGGCTGTCTCGCGATAGCTTGCCGAGCGTGCGCTTCCCCTGGGTCGCGCTCGGACTGTGCGCGGTGCCGTTCGGAGTGCTGCTGCCGGCCGCGCTCGACGCGCTGCGCGCCTCCCGCAAAGCAGGAACGTCGCTCACCCCCGAGGGCAGCTCGACGCCGGTCGATCGCCAGCTGGTCGCCGCGTTCCGCTTCTGGTCGTCGCGGCTCGCAGACGACGCCGCCGTGGTGCTCGATCGCCGCGTGGCTCCGGCGCTGTGGATGCCCTGGGTGCTCGGGCGCCCGATCCGCACCAAGGCCAGCGCCTGGTCCCGCAACAAAGATCGGTACGTGGCGCTCGACGCGCGCTACGCGGACTCCGGCGAGCTCCGGACCCGTGCGCAGGCTTCGGAGCTGCTCGTGCTCGGCCCCTATTTCCTGTTCGATCGCGCGCGCCCGAGCGGGCCCGCCTCGGTGTTTGCAATCGAGCAGCGCGAGCCCACGCTGTTCGAGCGGCTGTTCGTGTCCACGAACCACGCCGTCCGCGAGGTCGTAGCCGATCCGTTCCACACCTACGAGGTCCGAGAAGTGCTCGGACAGACTCCGAATCCGGCGCCTGGCATCGCTCCGAGGACCTGGGACCAGATCCGGGTGGCCCACAACCTCGCCGTTTCGCTGGCGGACGTCGCCGGCGCGGCGGCGCTCCGACAACGCCTCGTCGATTCGCTCGATACTCGCCCCGCGACCGAATATCAGGACGGCACGCGGCTGCTCGGGATCCGCCTGGACCGCGGCGCATCCGAGATGCTCCACCTCTACTTCGAATCGCGCGGCCCGGCCGACCAGCGCTTCGTCGTGCGCTCGCGCGCGCCGAACGAAAAGCCGCCGGCGTTGCTGCGTGACGAGCACGCTCCAGAGCTCGGAGCCCCCTCCTTCCCCCTGCGGGACAGCTGGCAGATCGGCTACCTCTACAGCCTCGCCATCGAGCTTTCACCAGCGCGCGCACCGGAGAAAATCGTCGGCTCCTGGCTAGCGACCAACTCCGACATCCCGATCCTGCCGAAGAACCTGGCTCCCGAGATCACGCTGCTGGTTCGTCCATGACACCGGCTGCCGCGCGCGGGCTGGCCGTACGCTCGTCGCTCGCGGCGTACGCCGTCGCCGCGACAGAGGCAGCGCTGATCGCCTCTCGAATGCCGCGCGGCGTGAGCACGCTGAGCGGCGTTCTGGCGGTCTTTTCGGCGTGCGGCGCGCTCGCGCTCGGGATGGCTGTGCTGATTGGGGCGCTACTCTGGGGGCTCGAGCGCGCGCTCTCCGAATGGCGGCGGCGCAGCGGTAGAACCTTCGGCTTCGAGACGAACCTCTCCCTGCTCATGCTCTTGCCACCGGTGCTCGCGGCATCCACCGTCGCAGGGCGGTTCTTCTTCGGCGCCTTCAGCAACCTCGAGCTGGCGGGGTTCTTGTCGGCGTTGGCCACGCTCGTGGTCGGCGGCGTGGCGCTGCTCGGCTCGGTGTTCTTGCGCGCACTGATCGAGCGGGCTAGCGCCGGAAGGAACGAGCGCAGCCGCGGCGTGAGCCTTGCCGCGCTCGGCTTCTACTTCGCGCTCTGGGCGGTGCTCAGCCAGCGTGTGCTCGGACTGCGTCAGATCGACGCCGGGCTCGGGCTCGCCGCACTGGCGGGCGCAGGCGGTTTTTTTGCCGGCAAGCTCGCAGAGCGGCGGCTCTCGGTGACGCTGCTCGGGGTTCTCGCGGGGCTCACGCTGGGTCTGGGCGTCGTGACTGGGTCAGCGACGCCGCCGCCCTTTGCGGCGATGGCGCGCCACGGCAGCTGGTCGAAGGCGGCGGTCACGCGCGCTCGGCTCGGCTTCGACGCCGACCGAGACGGCTTTTCTCCCTGGTTTTCCGGGGGAGACTGCGACGACAGTAACGCCGCGATCCACCCGGG
>JALYWZ010000819.1 GCA_030852505.1 Myxococcota bacterium
GCATTCGTGCTCGGCAGAGGGATCTTCACGGCCACGCTGGAGCGGAGTGACGGCGCGGCGCGCGGCGCCGTCGTCACCACCCCCGGCGGCCTCGCCTTGCCGGTGCTCGCGGATCCAGACGGCGAGCTCGCTCTGGCAGGGCTACCGAATGGCGCGATAGACGTCCGGGTTGCACTCTTGCCCGCCGAGGGGAAATCTCCCGGCCGAGGCACCCCATGAAGGAAGCGAAGAAGATGCGGAGCGATCCGCCGAGCAACGAAGCCCCGCCGCAAAGCTTCGAGACCGCGCTCTCGCGTCTCGGCGACATCGTGAATCGCCTCGAGGGCGGCGAGCTGCCGCTCGAAGAATCGCTGAAGCTGTTCGAAGAAGGGGTGCGCCTGGCTCGAACCGCCGAGTCCCGGCTCGACGCCGCCGAGAAGCGCGTCGAAGAGCTGCTCGGCATCGACCCGGACGGCAACCCGATCGTGCGCGAGCTCGGAGACGACGGCGGATGACCGCCCTCCGCGCCAGCACCGCCGCCGCGATCGTGATCGGCAACGAGCTGCTCTCGGGGAAGATCGAAGAAAAGAACCTGCTCGAGCTGTCGCGAATGCTGCGCGAGCTCGGGATCCGCTTCGTCCGCGCCGTGGTGATCGCCGACGAGATCGCGGTGATCCGCCGCGAGGTCGAGGAGCTCTCGCGCACGGTGGACGTGGTGTTCACGAGCGGCGGCGTCGGCCCGACCCACGACGACGTGACGATCGAAGCCGTGGCGCAGGCGTTCGGGGTCGACTGCGTGGTCGATCCCGTGCTCGAACGGCTGCTGAAGAAGCTCTACGGCGAGGAGCTCACCGAAGCGCACCTCAGGATGGCGCTCGTCCCGCGCGGGGCCGAGCTCGTGAGCAAGACCGACGCGCACTGGCCCGCGACGCTGGTGCGGAACGTGTTCGTGCTGCCCGGCGTACCCGAGATCTTCCGCATGAAGCTCGAGTCGGTGCGCGCGCACCTCAGCGGCTCGCTGCCGTTCATTTCGCAAGCCGCGTTCGTGACCCTGGAAGAGGTGGAGCTCAAAGAGCGGCTCGACGCCGTGGTCATGCGCCATCCGGACGTCGAGGTCGGCTCGTATCCGAAATGGCGCGACCCCGCGTACCGAACCAAGGTCACCTTCGACGCCCGCGATCGCGCCGCCGTCGAGAGCGCGCTGCAGGACTTTCTGGCTCAGCTCGAGCCGGGCGCCGTGGTGCGCGTCGAATAGCCGCTGGCTCTGCGCGGCTAAGCCGGCGAAGCGAGGAACGCGTCCGCGTGGATCTCGCGCATCGCCGCGCCCTTCAAGAAGATCTTGCGCTTGGTCTGCTGAACGAGCTGAGCATCCCCACAGAGAAACACACGCCGGCCCTCGAAGGACGTGGCAGAGGCGAGAACTGCGACGTCCAGATTGCCGAGCTCCACGCCGACTCCCGCCGGGCCTTCGAGGAGGCAACGCCGGTAGGTAAAGTTCCGGTGTCTGGCCGCGAGCGCTTCGAGCTCGCTCACCAGGTACAGCCCGCCCGCGGTGCGTGCGCCGTGCCAGAGCTCGATCGGACCGCTGTGACCCGCAGCCAGAGCATCGTGCAGGATGCCCCAGAGCGGGGCCAAACCGGTGCCCGTGCCGACCAGCAACAGCGGCTGCGCCGGCTGCCCCGGAACGTAGAAGCACTCGCCGAGCGGTCCCCGCAGCGAGACCTCCGCGTGCAACGCCCTGGCGCTCGCTAGCCAGCCGCTCATCCGACCCTGGGGAAAGACGCGGACGTGCAGCTCCAGGCAGCCGCCGTCCGAGTCGGGCCGGCTCGCGAGCGAATACGATCGCGCCAAGCCATCCGACCGAATCAGCGTGACGTACTGACCCGCTCGGTACTCGAACGCCGCTGCGGGTCTGACCAGGACTCGAACCACACTCGGCGACAGCGCGTCGATCGAGACGACCCTGCCGGGTGTATCGAGCTCCCGAGCCGCCGACAAGGAGAGCGTCAGATCCTCGGTCAGCTTGGCCTGGCAGGCCAGAAAGTAGCCCTGCGCGCGCTGCGCGTCCTTGAGGCCCGACTGGGCGCGGGAAGGTGGCACCCCGCGCACGGCCTTTACCAGGCACTGCTGGCAGGCTCCGGCTCGGCAAGAGCTCGCCACCGCGACGCCAGCGCCCAGCAACGCGTCGAGCAGGTTGTCGTCGGATGAGAGCGTCAAGTCACGCCCGTCGCAATGTACGCGCGGCATGGAATGACTCAGCGTCCGAGGACGTCGTTTCTGACCGAGTTGGCGATCGCAGCGACCGCAGCAATCTGCTGCTCGTTGGCGCCGAGCTCCTGGAGCGTCGCACCCAGGTGCTGGATGACGACGTCGACGTGTAAATCGCTGAGCCCGCGATCGACGAGGTGAGCGTGCGCGCGACGCATGTCTTGGCCGGCGTAGTTGTTCGGACCTCCCAGCACCATGGTCAGGAACGCCATCTGCTTGGCGCGCTGTCGGTCCATGTCGACGTCGTCGAAGTAGCCGGCCACTCGCTCGTCGATCAGCATCTTTCGATAGAAGATATCGACCGCCTTCTCAACCGCGGCGGCTCCGCCGATCTGCTCGTAAATGCTCGACATTACTTAATTATCTCCGGTCCACTTACCCCCCCCGCCGTTAAAGTTGTACTTGGAATACTTGTTTTAGTACCGCCGGTCAAGATCAATCGGCTCCGGCGCGATCCGGGTGCCCCGGCGAGTCGGCGCCAGCTCCGGCGGGCCGCCGCTGCGCGTCGCGAGTCTTTCCCGAAAAAGCGGCCCGGCATCGCGGGTGCAACGCGGCCACGACATGACGGACCGCCGCGAACGAGCCCTGCACGAAGGCGTAGAATCTCTGCACGACGCCGATCTCTTGGCGATAGTGCTCGGCACCGGAGCCCGCGGAGAGCCCGTGGGGCTCGTCGCCGCTCAGCTGCTCGAGGCCGAGGGCGGGCTCGACAGCGTCGCCCGCAGCGCGCCGCACGGCATCGCGATCCGC